>DASQVF010000053.1:0-5574 GCA_035640915.1 Propionibacteriaceae bacterium | reverse complement strand
TGGGCGGGAGGCCGGTGCCGGCGACCGACCGGGAGCACGCCCTGGTCGGGCTGACCGCCGCCGCCGAGCATGCGTGCGGCGATCTGATCATCCTGCCCAACGACCCCGGCACCCTCGAGCGCGCCGCCGAGCTGGCGGCGGCGCTCCGCCGGCCGGACCGCCGGGTGACGGTGATCCCCACCGTCGCGCAGGTGCAGGGCCTGGCCGCCATGGCGGTGCACGAGCCGTCGGCCGACTTCGAGGCGGTGGTGGTGGCGATGAGCAGCGCCGCCGGGCACATGCGGCACGGCGGGGTGACCGTCGCCGAGGGAGCGGCGATGACAATGGCCGGGCCATGCCGGGCCGGAGACGTGCTGGGCATCGTGATGGGCGACTTCGTCGAGATCGGCGACTCTCTGGCGGACGTCGCCTGGGCCGTGGTGCGTCGGCTGCTGACCCCCGGCGGGGAGCTGCTCACCGTGGTCGCGGGGGCGGGCGTGGACGAGGGGGTGCCGCAGCGTCTGGCCGACCAGGTGCGGGCGTCGTGGTCGGACGTCGACGTCGAAGTGGTGGCGGGCGGCCAGGCTCGTTACCCCCTGCTGCTGGGGCTGGAATGACCCTTCGCCTGGCCCCGTCGCCCTGGCGCACCGACACGTTCCGCCGGCTGAACAACCGCCTGGAGAACGTGGTGGGGGCGAAGACCGCCAAGCCCTTCGAGACGCTGAAGATCTGGACGGTCGGTGACCTGATGCGGCACCTGCCGCGGCGCTACTTCTCCGGCACCGAGCTGAGCGACCTTTCGGTGCTCGGCGACGGCGAAGAGGTGACCGTGCTGGCGGAGGTGGTCGACGCCAAGGTGTTCTACGCCCGCGACCGGTCGGCCCGGAAGTCGCGGCTGGAGGCGACAGTCACCGATCGGCGGGGCTACCTCACCCTGACCTTCTTCGGTCAGTCTCGGCTGATCAACTACTGGCAGTCGGCGCTGCAGCCGGGCGCGCGGGGGATCTTCGCCGGCAAGGTGCGCGAGTTCAACCGCAAGCTTCAGCTGGCCCACCCGGACTTCGTGATCGTCGATGCCGACGGCCGGATCACCGCCGGGGCCCAGCACAACGCCGCCCTGGCCCGGGCGGCGCAGACCCCGTTGATCGGGCTCTACCCGTTGACCGGCAAGCTGCGGACCTGGACCGTCGCCGAGTGCGCCGGGCTTGCGCTGGACACCCTGGTCGGGTTGGTGGACCCGGTGCCCACCTGGGTCCGCGAGGAGGCCGGGGTGGTCGATCTGGAGACCGCCTTCCGCTACGTCCACCAGCCGCAGGACTACGGCCAGGTTGAGCGCGGGCGCGAGCGGCTGCGCTTCGACGAGGCCTTCGGCCTGCAGCTCACCATGGCCTACCGTCGCGCCGACGCTGCCTCACACCGGGCGGTGCCGCGGCCCCGGCGTACCGGCCGGCTGCTGGACGCCTTCGACGCCCGGCTGCCGTTCACCCTGACGCGCGGCCAGGAGGAGGTCAGCGAACAGATCTTCGCCGAGCTGGCCCGGAGTTCGCCGATGCAGCGGCTGCTGCAGGGCGAGGTCGGCTCGGGCAAGACGCTGGTCGCCCTGCGGGCCATGCTCGCCGTCGTCGACGCCGGCGGACAGGCGGCGCTGCTGGCGCCGACCGAGGTGCTGGCCGCCCAGCACTACTCGACCGTGTCCCGGCTGCTGGGGGATCTCGGGCAGGGCGGGACGCTGGGAGCCGCCGAGAACGCGACCGGGGTGGTGCTGGTCACCGGCTCCCAGTCCGCCGCCTCGCGCCGGGAGGCGACCCTGCGGGCGGCGTCGGGGGAGGCGGGGATCGTGATCGGCACCCACGCCCTGCTCAGCGCGGGGGTGCAGTTCGCCGACCTGGGCCTGGTCGTGGTCGACGAGCAGCACCGCTTCGGGGTCGAGCAGCGCGCTGCGCTGAGCGCCAAGGCGACCACCCGTCCGCACGTGCTGGTGATGACGGCAACACCGATTCCGCGGTCGGTGGCGATGACCGTCTTCGGCGACCTGGAGACGGCCACCCTGCGCGAGGTGCCCGCCGGGCGGGCCGACGTGGGCACGGTCGTCGTCGACGCGCGGCGCCAGCCGGCCTGGGTGCAGCGCGCCTGGCAGCGGATCGTGGAGGAGGTCGGCCAGGGCCGGCAGGCTTACGTCGTCTGCTCCCGGATCTCGGCGGGTGACGCCGACAAGACGACGACCGACGACGAGGTTCCGGCGACAGCGGTCGAGGACCTGTACGCGGAGCTGCGCGACGGCCCTCTGGCTGGTGTCCGGGTCGCCATGCTGCACGGCCAGCTGCCGGCCGAGGAGAAGGAGTCAGTGATGACCCGGTTCGTGGCCGGCGAGGTCGACGTCCTCGTCGCCACGACGGTCATCGAGGTGGGTGTCGACGTGCCGAACGCCTCGGTGATGGTGATCAGCGACGCCGACCGATTCGGCATCTCCCAGCTGCATCAGCTGCGCGGGCGGATCGGCCGGGGTGCGCATCCCGGGGTCTGCCTGCTGCTGACCACGGCCGAGGAGGGCTCGCTGGCCCGGCGACGGCTGGACGCGGTGGCCGGGACCCGCGACGGGTTCGCCCTGGCCGAGGTGGACCTGGCCCAGCGCCGCGAGGGCGACGTGCTGGGCGCCAGCCAGTCCGGCAGCCGCTCCAGCCTGAAGTTGCTGCGGGTCCTCGACGACGCGGACCTGCTGCTGTCGGCGCGGGAGCTGGCCGAGCGCTGCATCGCCGACGACCCGGAGCTGAGCGACCCGGCGCTGGCCGACATCGTGACCGAGCTGGAGACCGAGGCGGCGGGCGACTGGCTGGAGCGCACGTAGTTGTCCTCCTCGCGCATCGCGCTTAACCGCTGTCTTCCTCGCTCACTCGCCGGCGGAAAAGCGTTGCCGGCTCGCTTCGCTCGTCCAGACAGCGGGCGCGCGATTCCCGACGCTCGGAGGGGATTCGCTACGACAGGCGGGCAAGATCGACACGTGAGTCGCATCATCGCCGGGTCGGTCGGCGGACGCCGGATCCGGATGCCGTCCGGCCGGAACACCCGCCCGACGACCGACCGGGTCCGGGAGGCGATCTTCTCCGCGGTGGCCGCCTGGGCCGGGACGGCTGACCGGCCGCCGGAGCAGGCCCTCGCCGGTCTGGCCTTCGGCGATCTGTACGCCGGGTCGGGGGCGGTCGGGCTGGAGGCGGCCAGCCGGGGAGCCCACCCGGTGCTGCTGGTCGAACAGGACCGCGCGACCGCTTCGCTCATCCGGCGCAACGCGGCCGAGCTCGGGCTGGCGGTAACCGTCCGGCTCGGCGACGTGCGCGCCCTGATCCGCCAACCCGCCGCGCCCGGCCTGGACGTCGTCTTCGCCGACCCGCCGTACGACCTGCCCACGCCGGCACTGGAGGCGCTGCTCGCCGATCTGGACGCCCACGGGTGGCTGACCCCGTCCGCCCTGGTGGTGCTCGAGCGGTCGCGACGGACACCGGCGCCGGCCTGGCCGGCCACTGTGACCACGACCTGGAGCCGGGCCTACGGTGAGACCACCGTGTACTTCGGCGTCCGGGTACCGGCGGAGGAGGTGGGCCCATGACTCGAGCGGTCTGCCCGGGGTCGTTCGATCCCGTGACCCACGGCCACCTGGACATCATCCGGCGCACGGCACAGCTGGCCGACGAGGTCGTCGTCGCCGTTGGCGACAACGTGGCCAAGAACGCCTTGTTCCCTCCGCAGGAGCGGGTGGCCATGCTGGAGCAGGCCTGCGCCCAGTGGGACAACGTGTCGGTGACCCTGTTCCGCGGCCTCCTCGTGGACTTCTGCACTGCCCAGGACATCGGTCTGATCAGCAAGGGCGTTCGGGTGGCCGACTTCGCCTACGAGTTGCAGATGGCACAGATGAACCGGCGGCTCACCGGAGTGGACACGATCCTGCTGCCGACCGATCCACAATGGGCGTTCGTGTCCTCCTCGCTGGTACGGGAGGTGGCCACCCTCGGTGGCGACGTCTCCGGGTTCGTTCCGCCGGCCGTTGCCGACCAGATCGCCGCTCGGGTGAGGGCCCGGTCGACGACCTGAACAGCTCGCAACGATCGCGTTACATTGGGTGTCGACCAGGAGAGGTGGAGATGGCTGATCGAGAGACCGCTGAGGAGAAGCTGGCGGGCCTGCGCGAGCTGATCCTCAACGCTCGGGCCATGCCGATGTCCGCCTCGTGCGTGATCAACCGTGGCGACGTGCTGGCGGCGATCGACGATGTCATCGACAACCTGCCGGACGAGATCGCCGACGCCCAGGCCATCCTCGACCGGGCGGCGGCGCGGATCGCCGATGGGGAGGCGGAGGCCGGACGGATCCTCACCGAGGCCCGCGAGCACGCCTCGATGCTGGCTCAGCACAGCGAGGTGGTCCGGGTGGCGAACGAGCAGGCCGCCCAGCTGCTGGCCGAGGCCGAGGAGGAGGCCACCGCGTTGCGCCGGGAGACCGACGAGTTCATCGACCAGCGGATGGCCGGCTTCGAATCGGTACTGCACAAGACGGCGAGCCAGGTCAAGACGGCCAGGCTCCGGCTGGCCGAGCGCAGCAGCCTGGACGGCTTCGCCCCGGTCGACCAGCGCGCCCTCGCCGAGTAGGCGTCCGGCTCTACGCCACCCCTCGGCCCGCTTGGGGCCGGCCGGTACAGTAGAACGCTGGCCAGGCGGCGAACGCGTGCCGAGGCCGAGAGAAAGGACGAGCCGATGAGTGCGCCGGACCCGCGCTCGGGCCTGGTGCTCGACACCCACGAGCTGGGACGTCGGGCGGGTGCCCTCAAGCTGGTGCAGACAACCGTCGAGGCACCGTCCGACCTCGGCATCGCGGTCATCGGCGTGCCGGCCGGATCGCCGGTGGAGCTCGACCTGCGACTGGAGTCCGCGGTCGAGGGGGTGCTGGTCACCGGTACGGCGCAGGTGGAGCTGCGCGGTGAGTGCGTCCGGTGCCTGACCCCGGTCGAGGACCGGATCGAGGTCGACCTGCAGGAGCTGTTCGTCTACCCGGGGAGCGACGCCACCGAGGAAGAGGCCAGCCGGCTGGAGGGCGACCTGCTCGACCTGGAGCCGGTGCTGCGGGACGCGGTGGTGCTGGACCTTCCCTTCCAGCCGCTGTGCCGCCCGGACTGCGCCGGACTCTGTCCGCAGTGCGGGGCCAACCTGAACGACGAGCCAGGACACCAGCACGCGGCCGATTCCGACCCGCGCTGGGATGCGCTGCTCAGGTTTGAGCGCGACGACCAGGAAACTTACGATGTAGCGAGCAATCCCACGAACAACTGAGCCTTCCGGTCCGTTCGGTCCGGAGAAGTGAAGACGCGAAGAAACGAGGAGTACAAGGTGGCCGTCCCCAAGAGGCGAATGTCTCGGAGCAACACCCGGCATCGCCGTTCCCAGTGGAAGGCGACCGCGCCGGTCCTGGTCACGTGCGCGAACCCGGCCTGCCGGGCCAAGCATCTGCCCCATGCGGCGTGTCCGTCCTGCGGCCAGTACGGGCCGCGTGCCGCCCGGCGACAGGTCATCTCGTCCTAATCCGGGCCGAGCCGCTGGGAACCCGCCTGCC
>DASQVF010000052.1:0-3183 GCA_035640915.1 Propionibacteriaceae bacterium | reverse complement strand
TAGTGCGGCGGTGGCCGATGTGATCGAGCAGGTCTCCGACCGTTTCGGCCGGGTCGACGTGCTGGTCAACAACGCCGGCATCCTCATCGAGGGCCTGGTCGAGGACCTGACCGACGAGGCCTGGGACCGCTCCTTCGCGGTGAACGTGGGCGGCACGTTCAAGATGTGCCGGGCGGTGATCCCGATCATGAAGGCGCAGCGGTCCGGCCGGATCCTCAACGCCGCCTCCTTCGCCGTGATCGTGCCGAGCGTCGGTACGGCCGCCTACGCCGCCGCCAAGTCCGCCGTCGCCCAGTTCAGCCGCACCCTCGCGGGGGAGCTGGGGCCGTGGAACGTCACGGTCAACGCGTACGCACCGGGCATGATCCCGACCGCCATGAACGGCTTCGACGCCTTGGACCCAGCCGCCCAGGATCGGCTGCTGGACACCCTGACCCTCCGGCGCTGGGGTCGGGCCGAGGAGGTGGCCGACCTGCTCTGCTTCCTGGCCAGTGACGCTGCCGGCTACATCACCGGCACCCTCGTCGACGTCAGCGGCGGCAAGCTGGCCACGCAGCTGCCCCAGGTCGCGCATCAGCGGGCGGCGGCGGTGGAAGGATGAGCAACGCCGAGCGCGTGCTCTGGGTGACCGGGGCAGGGAGTGGCATGGGGCGCGCCGCCGCGGTGGCCGCCGCCGGTAACGGCTGGCGGGTGGCGCTCAGCGGCCGTCGCGCCGAGTCCTTGGCGGAGACCGCCCGGCTGGTGGACGAGGCCGGCGGGGCCTCGCTGGTGCTGCCGATGGACACTCGGGACGCCGCCGCCATCCGCGACGGGCACGCGACGATCAAGCAACGCTGGAGTGCGGTGACCGACCTGGTGCTGTCGGCCGGCCTCAACACGCCCGCCCGCTACTGGCGCGACCAGAAGATCACCGAGTTCGGCGATGTCGTGGCCACGAACCTGACCGGGGTGGCGGCGATGATCGATGCCGCGCTGCCCGACCTTCGTGGCAGCGCCGGCGGTCACGTCGTCGTGGTCTCCTCCTACGCCGCCTGGCGGTTCTCGCCGCACTCGGGCGTGGCGTACGCCGCGAGCAAGACCGCCCTGGTCGCCCTGTGCGCGATGCTCAACGAGCAGGAGGCGCCGCACGGCATCCGGGCCTGCCACCTCTGCCCGGGAGAGGTGGCCACCGACTTCCTCGATCTGCGGCCCTCGGTGCCGGACGCGGAGGCCCGCGCGGTCATGCTGACGCCGGACGACGTGGCCCGGGCGGTGCTGTTCGTGCTGGAGTCGCCGCCGCACGTCCGCATCGACGAGCTGGTGATCAGTCCCGTCGCCCAGCACTGAGCCCGATGCCCAAGCACTTCGTGGTGCGGGACGTCCCGGGCCAGTGTCACGCCAGCACGGTGGCCACGGTCGGCGGGTCCTTCGTGGTCGCCTGGTTCCAGGGTGACCACGAAGGGGCACCCAACTCCAGGATCTGGCTCACCCGCGGGCGGGCGGACGAGTGGGTGCCGCCGTCGGTGGTGAGTGGCGACCTGGCGCCGTGCTGGAACCCCGTGTTGCACGCTCAGAGCTCTGGATCCTTGCTGCTGTACTTCAAGGTCGGACCGGCCATCTCGTCCTGGCGGACCTACCTCAGCGTGTCGCCGGATGGCGGACTGAGCTGGTCGGATGCGCGCCCCTTGACCGCGGAAGGGGCGGGTGGCCGCGGCCCCGTCCGGACCCCACCTCTCCGTCTGCGCTCCGGGCGGCTGCTGGCCGGAGCTTCGACCGAGACCTGGGGCGACCCGCCCCGCTGGGATGCCTTCGTCGACATCAGTGACGACGACGGGTTCACCTGGACACGGGCCGCCGATCTCGAGATCGACCACGCGACGTTCCCCGGTTCGGGGATCATCCAGCCGACCCTGTGGCAGACGCCCGATGCCGACATCCACCTGCTGGCCCGCAGCACCGCTGGCCAGCTGGTTCGATCCTCGAGCACCGACGACGGGATGACCTGGTCGCCCGGCGTGCTGAGCGGGGTACCGAACAACAACTCCGCCGTCAGTGCGTGCACCCTGGATCGGACGGTCTACCTGGCGCACAACCCCACCTCCGGCGACTGGGCGGCACGTGCGCCGCTTCTCGTCTCCCGGTCCCGTGACGACGGCGCCACCTGGCGACCGTGGATGACGCTGGAGTCGTCTCTGGGTTCCGTCGAAGGGGAGGGCTACCGGCCCGCCGACTCGGGCGTGCGCACCACGGGTGCCAACGAGTTCTCCTACCCCTGCCTCATCGCTACGCCGAACGGGCTGGCCGTCAGCTACACCTGGCAGCGACGCGGCATCGTGCTCGCCCACCTCGACCCGGCAACCGAAGGCGACCGATGACAGCATTTCCCCACGCCAGCCTGATCAGCGCGCTGACCACCCTGTTCGACCGGCACGGAGCGGTTGACCTCGGGGCGACCAGGACGGCGTATGAGCAGCTCGCCGAGTCGGCACTGGACGCGGTGTTTGCCGCCGGCACCACCGGCGAGTTCGTGACGCTCACCGACGAGGAGCGCCTCGACGTCTGTTCGGTGGCCGGCGACGCCTTCGGCGCCGGCCGCACCTACTGGCACGTCGGCAGCGCCTCCGCCCACCAGGCGGTCCGGCTGACCCAGGCGGCGGTAGGTCGGGGGGCGCGTCACCTCGCCGCGCTGACGCCGCACTACTTCGCGGCGACGGAGTCGGCGTTGCTGTCCTACTACGAAGCCGTCGTCGAGCAGGCATCCGGCGTGCCGGTGTACGGCTACCTCTTCCCGGCGCGCAGCACGACCTCCGTGACCCCAGGGCGGCTGGCTCGGATCGCCGACACCGGCATCGCCGGCGTAAAGATCAGCGGCCAGCCGTACCCGGTGGTCCGCGAGTACCGCGAGGCCCTGGACGGCAGCGGCCTTCCCGTCTACTCCGGCGCCGACGCTGAGTTCGTCGAAGTAGTCCAGGTGGGCGGGGCAGGGGTCGTCTCCGGGGTCAGTTCGGCGTTGCCTAAGCCCTTTCTCGAGGTACGCGACGCGCTGCGGGCGGGGGACGACGTTGCCCTGTCGACGGCGAGGGAGCGGGCGCACCGCGCCGTGACCGCGACCCGGCAGGGGCATCTGGCCTGGTTGAAGGCGGTGCTCGAGCTGCGAGGGCTGCCCGCCAGCCCCATCCGGGCACCCCTGGACCCGATCTCGCC
>DASQVF010000051.1:0-9858 GCA_035640915.1 Propionibacteriaceae bacterium | reverse complement strand
GGTTGGCCCAGGGACAGGCCCGGGCGGCGATGAGCCGGTAGCGACCCGGCTCCACCGGATAGCCGTCCCGCCCGTCGCGGGTGATTCGGCTGGTGACGTAGTTGGTGTCGCGCTGGAAGGCCTTGCCGTCGCTGACGTCGGGGGTCGTCTCGGTGTCGGTCGTCACCCGGCAACCCTAGTTGCCGCTCCCCGAGCCTGCGGGTCGCGCGGCTCCCGCGGCTGGCAGCCGATCCGGATCGAGGTCCAGGAAGGAATCGCCGATCGGGCCCTCAACGCCTCCGATGCCAGAATGGGCAGATGCGATTCCTGACGCCGCCGCCCGCGTACGACCTCACGTACTCCGACGCGTTCATGGTGCCCCGACGCTCCTCGGTCGGCTCCCGGCTGGACGTGGACCTGACCAGCACCGACGGGATCGGAACCACGCTGCCGCTGGTTGTGGCCAACATGACGGCCATCTCGGGCCGGCGGATGGCCGAAACGGTGGCTCGCCGGGGCGGCATCGCGATCCTGCCGCAGGACATTCCGACCGAGGTCGTCGCCGGGGTGGTGGGAAAGGTCAAGCGCTCCCACCCGGTCTACGACACACCGGTGACCGTGGACCCGCACACCACGGTGGGCGAGACGCTGTCCCTGCTGCCCAAGCGGGCGCACGGGCTGGCCGTTGTGGTGCAGGACGGCCGGCCGCTGGGCACGGTGAGCGAGGCCGACGCCACCGGCGTGGACCGGTTCGCCCAGGCCCACGACGTGATGTCGGCCGACCTGCTCACCGTGGCGGTCGGGACGTCCCCGCACGAGATCTTCGACAGTCTGACCCGCCGGCACCTGGCCGCGGCGCTGGTCCTGGACGGCGAGCGGCTCGTCGGGGTGATGACGCTCAAGCATGCGCTGCGCTCGACCCTCTACCGACCGGCGCTGGACGCGGAGGGCCGGCTGCTGATCGGGGCGGCGGTGGGCATCAACGGTGACGTCTCCAGCCGGGCCGAGGCGCTGCTGGAGGGCGGCATCGACGTCCTGGTGGTCGACACCGCGCACGGGCACCAGGACCGGATGTTGCAGGCGCTGAAGTCGGTGCGCGAGGTGCGGGACCGACGCACCGAGACCACCGGTGCCCAGGTGCCGCTGGTGGCGGGCAACGTGGTGTCCGCGGACGGGGTCAGCGACCTGGTGGACGCCGGAGCCGACGTGGTGAAGGTGGGGGTCGGTCCGGGCGCGATGTGCACCACCCGGATGATGACGGGGGTCGGTCGGCCCCAGTTCAGCGCGGTGCTGGAGTGTGCGGCGGCTGCTCGGTCGGTCGGCAAGGCGATCTGGGCCGACGGCGGCGTGCGCTACCCCCGCGATGTGGCTCTGGCTCTGGCCGCCGGCGCTGGCAGCGTGATGATCGGCTCCTGGTTCGCCGGGACGTACGAAAGCACCGGCAACCTGATGACCGACGCTCAAGGCCGGTTGTACAAGGAGTCCTACGGCATGGCGTCGGCCCGAGCGGTGCGGCTGCGGACCAAGGACGCCAGCGGGTTCGACCGGGCCCGGGCCGCCCTGTTCGAGGAGGGCATCTCCACCGGCCGGATGTACCTGGACCCGGAGCGGCCGAGCGTGGAGGACCTGATCGACTCGATCGTGGCCGGAGTGCGGAGCAGCTGCACGTACGCCGGGGCGAGCAACCTGGAGGAGTTCCACAGCTACGCCGTGGTCGGCGTCCAGTCCAACTCCGGCTATGACGAGGGTCGGCCGCTACACAGCTCCTGGTAGGCGGCTCGCGCCCGGTCGGCGCTGGAGCTTCTGTCTTCCTCCCGCGCTCGAACGGCGGAGATCACCATCGGATAGTTCGGTCGTGCCGTTCTCGCTTGGTCGTCCAGACAGAACCGCGCGTCCTCCCTACCCGACGCTCGCCGCCATACGACCACCCCTACCCGTCATCCTCTTCGATCTGGCTCGCGAGGCCGCGCAGGCGTACGCCCGGCTCGCCCTCGATCACGCTGACCTCGATCTGGCTGGGGCGGCCGATCTCGGCGCCCTGCCGGATGGTGAACGACGCGGTGTGGCCGATCTTGCCCAGCTCGCGCAGGTACCCGCCGAAGGCGGCCGCCGCGGCCCCGGTCGCCGGATCCTCGACGACCCCGCCGCCGGGGAACGGGTTGCGCGCGAAGTACTTCCTGCGCGACTTCGGCCAGACCAGCTGCAGCGTCACCAGGTCGTGCTCGGCCATGATGGCCGCCAGGGCATCGAAGTCGTAGTGCAGGTCGCTCAGCCGCTCGCGGGTGCGCACGACCAGGACGAGATGCTCGGCCCCGGCGTTGGCCAGCATCGGCGGGTAGCTGGGATCCAGGTCCTCGGGAGCCCAGTGCAGCGCCTTCAGGCAGGCGTCCACCAGCCCCTCCGGCGGCTGCATCACCCGCGGGGCGACGCTGGTCAGCTCGGCGACCACGCCGGCGCTGGACTCGTGGGTGTTCAGCGTGACCAGGCCGGCCGGAGTGTGGAAGATCATCTCGGCAGCCGGCTCCCGCTCGGCCAGCGCGACTGCCGCGGCGATCGTCGCGTGACCGCAGAACGGGACCTCCCGCTCGGGCGCGAAGTAGCGCACGTCGTACACGTTGGGCTCATCCGGCCGCGGCCGCAGGAACGCGGTCTCGGAGTAGCCGACCTCGGCGGCGATTCGCAGCATCTCGGTCTCGTCGAGGCCGTCGGCGTCCAGGACCACCCCGGCGGGATTGCCGCCCTCACCGCCGAGGGTGAACGCGGAGTACCGGAGTACCTCGGTCATCAGGCGGTGGCGAAGCGCTTGGCCGAGCGAGCTCGGGCCTTGGCGGCCTCCTCCTCACGGCTCTTGGGCGGCGCGGTCGAGACCAGGCTCTCCAGCAGATGCTCCGTGGCGTGGGCGATCTCGTGGACCGCTCGGTGGAACGCCTCCTCGTTGGCCTTGGACGGCTTCGAGGTGCCGGCGATCTTGCGCACGTACTGCAGAGCCGCGTCGTGCACCTCGGAGTTGGTCGCGGGCGGCTCGAAGTTGTTCAACGGACGGATGTTGCGGCACATACTCCGAGCCTATCGAGCCCTTCGACAAGCTCGGGGCGCATGCAGTCGCCGTCAGGCGGCGAGCGTCGGTAGGGAGGGAGCGCGGTCTCGCCTGGACGACCAAGCGAGCGCGACACGCTTTTCGTCGTGCGAGCGCGGGAGGAAGGCGAGAGCTTCAGCGACCGACCGAGCGCGAGCCGCCAGGCCCAAACAGATCAGTGCGCGTGGTCTCCGCGGTAGTACTCGTACACCAGGCCGGTGAGGGTGTAGGCACCGAAGGCGAAGCCGAGGAACAACAGCCACCAGCCGAAGACCGGCCCGAGCACCACCAGCACGAGGGTCAGCGCCACGAAGAGCGGCCAGATGCTCTGCGGCGGGAAGAACCCGAGCTCGCCGGCGCCCTCAGCGATCTCCCCCTCCTTCTTGTCCTCCGGCCGCGGTGGGATTCGCCGGGCGATCAGGCCCAGGTACGCCGCGATCATCAGCACCAGGAAGAACGTCAGGATCAGCGCGACGGTCCCGGTCGGGTCCTCGCTCATGAACCAGTAGATCGGTGTGACCAGCGCAAAGAAGATCGTCAGTGTGGCGAAGATCCACGCCTCGGCCTTCACTGCTGACCCTCCTTCTGCTCCGGCGACTGGCTCGGCCGGCGCTCCTCTTGGCCCGCGACCGGGTCGTCGGACGTGCCGCGTACCCGCTCGACGAGCTCCTCCACCCGGCCGGTGTCCTCGGCGGCGTCGACCGTCGTGTCGTCGAACTCACCGTCCACGCCGGCACCGGCCTGGCCGTACTCCGCCAGCGCCACCTCCGGGTGGTGCAGGTCGAAGGCCGGCGACTCCGAGCGGATCCGCGGGATCGAGGTGAAGTTGTGTCGCGGCGGCGGGCACGATGTCGCCCACTCCAGGGAGCGGCCCCAGCCCCACGGGTCGTCGGTGTTCACGTTCGGGTTGTTGCGTGAGACCCAGACGTTCCAGATGAACACCAGGGTCGACGCACCGAGCAGGAACGCCCCCGCGGAGGAGACCTGGTTCAGCACCGTGAAGCCCTCGTTGGGAAGGTAGTCGGCGTAGCGCCGCGGCATGCCCTCCACGCCCAGCCAGTGCTGGACCAGGAACGTCATGTGGAAGCCGATGAACAGCAGCCAGAAGTGGATCTTGCCCAGGACCTCGTCCAGCATCTTCCCGGTGAGCTTGGGCCACCAGAAGTAGAAGCCGGCGAACATCGCAAAGACCACGGTGCCGAAGACCACATAGTGGAAGTGGGCCACGACGAAGTAGGTGTCGTTGAGGTGGAAGTCCAGGGGCGGGCTGGCCAGCACGACCCCGGTGAGCCCACCGAGCAGGAACGTCACCAGGAAGCCGACGGCCCAGAGCATCGGTGTTCGCATGGCGATGTTGCCGCCCCACATGGTCCCGATCCAGTTGAAGAACTTCACCCCGGTGGGGACGGCGATCAGGAACGTGGTGAAGGCGAAGAACGGTAGGTTGACCGCTCCGGTGACGTACATGTGGTGCGCCCACACCGCGACCGACAGGGCGCCGATCAGCAGCGTGGCCCCGACCAGGCCGACGTAGCCGAAGATCGGCTTGCGGCTGAACACCGGCAGGATCTCGGTGATGATGCCGAAGAACGGCAGCGCGATGATGTAGACCTCGGGATGGCCGAAGAACCAGAACAGGTGCTGCCACAGGATCGGTCCACCGACGTTCGGGTCGAAGACGTGCGAGCCCAGCACGCGGTCCGACGCCAGCACCAGCAGGGCGGCCGCGAAGATCGGGAACGCGATCAGCACCAGCAGCGAGGTGACCAGGATGTTCCAGGTGAAGATCGGCATCCGGAACATGGTCATTCCGGGGGCCCGCATGCACAGGATCGTGGTGACGAAGTTGACCGCGCCCAGGATGGTGCCCAGACCGGCCATGTAGAGGCCCATGATCCACAGGTCGCCGCCGATCCCGGGCGAGTGGATCCCGTTGCTGAGCGGGACGTAGGCGTACCAGCCGAAGCTAGGCGGTCCCTCAGGGGTGAGGAAGCCGGACACCGCGATCAGCCCGCCGAACAGGTAGAGCCAGTACGAGATCATATTGAGTCGTGGGAACGCGACGTCCGGGGAGCCGATCTGCAGCGGCATGATCGCGTTGGCGAAGCCGGCGAACAGCGGCGTCGCGAACAGCAGCAGCATGATCGCGCCGTGCATGGTGAAGAACTGGTTGTACGCCTCGTAGGAGAGGTAGTCCAGGCCGGGGAAAGCCAGCTCGGCGCGGATGGCCAGCGCCAGGATCCCGCCGAAGAGGAAGAACATCATCGACGAGATGAAGTAGAGGTTGCCGATCACCTTGTGGTCGGTGGTGACCATCCACTTCCAGGAGATGGTGCCCATCTGGCGCCGCGGGGTGGCGATCTCCTCCGCGGTGCTGGCAGTCCGTAGCGCGGTGGTCGTCATGTCCTACCTTCCCTCTCCGACTCGGTCCTCGTCTTCCCCCGGACCGGGCTGGTCCTGCCGGGGCGCCGGCTCGTACGCGTCGGCGGCCCCCCTTACCTCACCGACCTGACCGCGGGCGGCCAGGCTCCTGAGGTAGGCGGTGAACTCCTCCTCGCTGACCACCTGCACGTTGAACAACATCGACTGGTGGTAGGTCCCGCAGAGCTCGGTGCACTTACCTCGGTACGCGCCCTCCTTGGTCGGCGTCATCACCATGGCGTTGTCCTTGCCCGGGATGACGTCAAGCTTGCGGTAGAACGACGGGACCCAGAAGGAGTGGATGACGTCGTAGGAGGTCAGGACGAACCGGGTGGACTGGTTGACCGGCAGGTACAGGGTGGGCGTCTCGTTGATCGTCCCGACCTCGTAGACGTCCGTCCCGACCGCCGGGTTGTCGGCGGACTTGTAGTTGAAGCTCCATGACCACTTCTGCGCCACCACGCCGACCGTGACGTCGCCCACCCCGTCGTTCGCCGTCACCCGGTTCTGGGCCAGAACCGTGTAGTAGAACAGCACCCCGATCACGATGAACGGCGCAATGGTGTAGAGGATTTCCATCGGCAGGTTGTAGCGGTTCTGCTTCGGCATCTCGTTGTGCTTGGTGCGGAACCGGACCGCCACGTAGAAGATCGCACCCCAGACACCGAGACCGACGACCCCGGCGGCGATCCAGGTACCGATCCACAGGTTGTAGATCGTGGGGCCCTCGTCCGTTGCCGGCTCGGGCAGTCCGAGCCGGGCCAGCTCGCCGACGGTCTCGCTGGAGCATCCCGCCAGGGCGAGGAGAACGAGGACGGCGGCCGCGACGCCGAGGCGCCGGACCAGGCCCGTCCGGGAGCGGACCGGCTCGTTGCTCTGGCTGATCAGAGCGGGCCGTTCGCTACTGCCACCCACGTCAGGCCTTTCGTCGGATCGGGTTCGCCGGAACTGGGTCTCGACCGGCCCGGCGAGCTAGCTCATACGCGCAGATCAGCCAATTCTTAGGCTCACCCTAACGTAGGAAGACAATACGATCACGGCCACGGTCGGCGTAAGTTTTCGGGTGTGACCGCGCCAGGAACCACGGCCTTCCTCGACTCATCTTCGGGCGAGCCGATGCTGCCGGATGCACGGCAGGCATGGCTGTCGGCACAGGAGTCCGGCTGGGGTGATCCGGCCCGACTGCACCGGCCCGGACGGCTGGCCGCGGGAGCGCTGGACCGGGCCCGAGAGGTGGTGGCGGCAGCCGTCGGGGCCCGGCCGGACGAAGTCACGTTCACCGCCTCCGGAGGCCCTCCGTCCTTCGCGGCGGTGGCTGGCCTGGCTCGCGGTCGACGACGGGCCGGCGCCCGGATCGTCACCACGGCGGTCGACCACTCCTCGGTGCTGAAGGCGGCGGCCGATGCCGGCGAGCACGTCGCCGTCGAGGTGGACGACCAGGGCCGGCTCGATGTCGCCGCCTGGCAGGCGGCCGTCCGCCGCTCCGGCACCGCGCTGGCCGCATTGCAGGTCGGTAACCACGAGGTGGGCACCATGCAGCCGTTCGCCGCGGCGATTGCCAGCGCGCATGCCGCGGGCGTGCCGGTGGCACTGGACGCGACCGCCGCGCTGGGCCGGGTCGACCTCGCGGGAGTGTCCGGCTGGTCGGTGCTGACCGGCTGGGCGGGCGCGTTCGGCGGTCCCGCGTCGGTGGGGCTGCTCGTGGTCCGGAACCGGGCCCGGTGGCGGCCGCCTTATCCGGTGGACGACTACCAGGGCGGGCGCTGGCCGGGCGTCCCGGACGTGCCGGCGATCCACGCGGCGGGGGTGGCCCTGAACTGGTGGCTGCGGTCCGGCCGCGGGGTGGCTGAGCGGCAGCGCCGGCTGGTCGACCGGCTGCGCTCGGAGATCGCGGAGACGGTGCCCGACGTCTATATCGCCGGCGACCCGGTGCGCCGGCTGCCCCAGCTGCTGACCTTCTCCGTGCCCTCGGTGGACGCCGAGGCGCTCACCCGGGAGCTTGACGAGGAGGGCTTCGCGGTCGCCAGCGGCTCAGCCAGCCGCGCGTCGTTCCAGCACCCGTCGCACGTGCTCACCGCCATGGGCGCGCCGATCGAGGGCAATGTCCGGATCGGGCTCACCCGGACGACGACGGAGGACGAGATCGAGGCCTTCCTGGCCGCACTCCCCCCGATCGTGGCCCGACTCCGCGACGAGACCGGCGTCGCTTGAGCAGGGTCGGGCGGGAGCCGTCAGTCCGAACTAGTGGAAGCTGTCGCCGCAGGCGCAGGACCCGGTGGCGTTCGGGTTGTCGATGGTGAAGCCCTGCTTCTCGATCGTGTCGACGAAGTCGATGGTGGCGCCCATCAGGTAGGGGGCGCTCATCCGGTCGGTCACCACGTCGACACCACCGAACTCGCGGACGATGTCGCCCTCGAGGTGCCGCTCGTCGAAGAACAGCTGGTAGCGCAGCCCGGAGCAACCGCCGGGCTGCACCGCGATCCGCAGCGCCAGATCGTCCCGGCCCTCGCTGTCCAGCAGCACCTTGACCTTCTGGGCGGCGCCCTCGGTCAGCAGAACGCCGTCGGTCACCGGGGCGTCGGCCACGGTCTGGTCAGTTGCCGTCATGTTCGTCTCCAAGATCGAGCGCGGTGCGGGCCTTCAGTCTAGAAGGTGCCGGGAGGCGTTCCAACCAGCAACGCTGTGGGTCTGCTCACCCGGCCCGAAAACCGATGGTCCGGGCTGCGCTGGAGGGCTAACGTCGGCGTCGTGGTGAGCTTCGTGATGGTGCGC
Source organism: Propionibacteriaceae bacterium (assembly GCA_035640915.1). Taxonomy (GTDB): domain Bacteria; phylum Actinomycetota; class Actinomycetes; order Propionibacteriales; family Propionibacteriaceae; genus Microlunatus. The sequence goes on along the minus strand of DASQVF010000051.1, from coordinate 1,610 downwards.
CGTGTCCGGGCGACGGCGCTGGGCCTGGCATCGGCTGGAGTCCTCCTGGGCTGAGGCCGTGGTGGCCGCGGCGCAGCTGCGGGCCGGCGAGCTTGTGGTGGACCTGGGTGCCGGAGAGGGAAGCCTGACCGTCCCGCTGGCCGAGGCCGGTGTCCGGGTGATCGCGGTGGAGCTGCATCCGCGTCGGGCCGAGGAGCTGCGCCGCCGGCTGCGGGGATACGACGTGGTGGTGGTCGAACGGGACCTGCGCACCTTCCGACTTCCCGGCCGCCCGTTCCGGGTCGTGGCCAACCCGCCGTTCCCCCAGACGGCTGCGGTCTTGTCGATGCTCGGCGCGGCGCGGCACCTCACCCGGGCCGATCTCGTGCTGCAGCGCGGGGTGGTGCGCCAGCTGGAGGCGGGCGATCGCCGGTCCGCCCGTCGACTGGGCGCCCGGTGGGTGATGGATCTGCCGCCGGCCGCCTTCGTGCCGCGACCGAACGTCGACGCCAGCCTGGTGACGCTGAGACCCCGCCGGCGTCGCTGACCGCTGCTCGACCGCGGCCCTACCAGCGCCAGGATCGGGCCACCCGCGCCGCGGTCTGCCGCAGCTCGGCCTCGGTCACCTCGCCGGCCGGGACGTCCAACGAGGACTCGCGGACCGCGTACGCGGCCTCGATGCCCATCGCCCGCATCTCTCGCGCCCCGACCACCACCTCGCCGGCAACCAGGACGCAGGGACTGAGGCTGCCGGCGGCGAGCTCGGCGACCGCGGCGACCACACCGCCGCCCCGCCGGGCGAAGTCGAAGACCGAGCAGCCGGTCAGCATCAGATCCACGCCGGCCCGGGCGCGCACGCCGCGCTCGGAGGTCAGCGCCAGCTCCGGTCCCGACACCAGCCGGCCGCCGAGAGCGAGGACCGCGAAGCCGAGTCCGCCGCAGGCACCCGCTCCCGGCACCGCGGAAACGCCCGGCGCGGCCAGGCCGGTGAACCGCTCGAGCGCCGCATCGGTGGCCAACAGGTCGGCCGGATCCAGACCCGCCGCCCGACCGGCCAGCGAGGTGATGCCACGCAGCCCGAGGAGCGGCTGCCGGAGCTGCTCGGCCGGCGCCACGCCGACCAGCTCGACCCCGGTCAGGCGGTCCCGCGCCGGACCGAGGTCGGCGCGGGTCAACCGGCCGAGCGGCTCGACCCCGGCGTCAAGCGGTGCGTCCGCCACCACGCCGAGCGCGGCGAGCAGCCCGGCGCCGGCGTCGTGCACCGCGAGGCCGCTCAGATCCACCACCAGTCGGCCCGGCCGGGTCTGGAGCATCCGGGCCATCGCGGCGCCGAGCGGTCGGGACGAGGCCCTGACCGGCAGGCCGCCACCGGTCGGCGGACCCGCGAGGTGCACCGCCGCCGTGCCGTCGATGGCGGCGGTACTGGCCAGATGTCCGTCCTCCACCGCGCCTTCGACGCGCGCGCCCAGCAGGTCGGCGTACGCCGGGAGGAAGCTGGTACCGGAGTCGCCGACCGGAAGCACCCGGACATCGGCGCCCGACCAGCCTGAGCCGATCGCCTCGCCGGCCTGCTGCGAGGTCAGCGCACCGACCGTGTCGGAGGCCACCAGGACGTGCATCGCGACCACCCT
>DASQVF010000050.1:0-10018 GCA_035640915.1 Propionibacteriaceae bacterium | reverse complement strand
AGCTGGTCCTTCGGGTGCTTTCGCAGCCGGTCCCTTACTGATCTGGGTGATCCGCGGTGGCGTCACTCCGAGCGCCGCTGCGATCTGTTCGCGAGTGATGAACTGGGGTCAGATAGGGGTCAATCCGGCCACGATCGCACGCGAACCGGCCAGCGCGGTGCAGCCGTGGATGGATAAGGGCCTAGTGAACGGCCACTTCTGGTTGTGGAGCCAACGGGACTCGAACCCGTAACCCCCTGCTTGCAAAGCAGGTGCGCTACCAATTGCGCCATGGCCCCCGGTCAACGAACGACGTAGACGGTACGCCTTGGAGAGCATCCGCCCCAACTGCGTTCCCGAACGGCCAGCAACCTCAGGCCGCCGGGTTCGCCGCGACCCGGCTGCGCGCCTCCAGGTAGGCCGGGTTGACGGCGACCTGCTCGGGCAGGATCAGTAGAGCCGCTCGTACGGCCCGGGCGGCAATCGTGGCACTGAGATCGGTGGTGGGCAGCCCGGGGAGGCCGTAGAGGCGCCGGGCCCACGGCGGCAGCATGGCGGCGGCGATACCGACCAGGGTTGCCCACGCTGGGCGCGCCGGGGTGGCGTAGCGCACCCACGCGGGCATCGGCGGCGCGAACCCCCAGAGCACGTTGCGTAGGGCCACCGCGGTGACCCGCAGCTGCGGTCGCACCGTGCTGTAGTAGTCGGCCAGATCGGCCTCGGTCGACGGCGCCATCGCCGTCGGGATCCCGACCAGCTTCGCGCTCGCCAACATCTCGGCGACGTACCGATCGCCGTCGCCCCGTCTCAGCCGCCCACCGCTGCGCCGGTAGCTCGAGAGGAACGACTCGACCTCGGTGCAGTGCACCCAGAGCAGCAGCTCGGGGTCGTTCACCCGGTAGCTCTGCCCGGTCTCCGGCTCGACCCCGGGCGCCAGGCTGGCATGCAGTCGCCGCAGTCGGCGCCCCGCCGCCCGAGCCTGTTCGGTGGTGCCGTAGGTGACGGTGCCGACCCAGTCCCCGGTCCGCCGCAGCCGGCCCCACGGGTCGCCGCGGAAGAAGGAGTTGTCGTCGAAGCCCGCCATCACCAGCGGATGCACCGCTTGCAGGATGAGGGCTCGGAAGCCGCCCAGCAGCATCGCCGGGTCCCGGTGGATGCGCCAGGTCACCGAGTCCGGCCCGAAGAGGCCGGTATCGGCCGCCGATCGTTTACGCCCCATGCCGCAATCTTCGCCAACGGTCAACAATCTGGATGCCGCCAGTCCGGCATGATGGGAGTCCACCAGACCACAGGGGAGCGTTCATGATCGACGGCACTCGCGCCTTCAGCGGCTTCTCGGTCGATGACATCCCGACCGCGAAGGCGTTCTACTCCGAGGTCCTGGGCCTGACCGTCACCGAGGAGAACGGCATGCTCAACCTCCAGATCGGCGGCGACAAGCATGTGCTGGTCTACCCCAAGTCGAACCACGAGCCGGCGACGTACACCGTGCTGAACTTCCCCGTCGGGGACATCGAGACGACCGTCGACCAGCTGCGCGCGGCCGGGGTGAAGTTCGAGATGTACCCGAACGTGGACGACAAGGGCATCTTCCGTGGCGAGGGTCCGCTGATCGCCTGGTTCACCGACCCGGCCGGCAACATCATGTCCGTGCTGGAGGAGTAACCGGCGCCTTCCCAGCGGTGGGGATCGAGCGGGTCACGAAGCCCCCGGCCTAGGAACTTCCTAAAGCCCGAATTCGTGCTCTCGCCCCCCTCGTACCCGCCACGTACCCTGTTCGTCATGTGGTCTCAGCGCCAGGTCGTCGACTATGCGCTGCAGCGACGCTCCACGCTGGAGGCGCTGCGGCGCCCCGGGCACCGTCTCGCCCGCCGCGAGGCCTGCGACGCCGACCCGATGCTGCTCCGGGCGGCCAAGCACCACGGCGAGCCTTCGCGCGTCCCCTGCCCGGTTTGCCACTCCAAGAAGGACCTGGTCAACCTGACCTACGTCTTCGGCGAACAGCTCGGCCAGTACTCCGGCCGGATCAAGCAGACCAAAGAGCTCGAGGAAATGGCCCATGAGTTCGGCGAGTTCAAGGTCGTCGTGGTCGAGGTTTGCCAGTCGTGCCACTGGAATCACATGATTCTGTCCTATCTTCTGGGTGACGGGGTGAAGCGCAAACCCCCGCGTCGCCAGCAGACGGTTGAGGACATCTATGGCTAATCCCCATTGGGGACCGGTCGAACAGCACCCCCCAGGCGCTTCCGCGCGCCCAGACGACGACCCGAACGGCAAGCCCCCGCGTACGCCGGGGCAGCGCCGCGCGATCTTCGCCCTCAAGGGCCTGGCCATCTCACTCGCGCTGATCCTGGTCGCCGGCTTCGCGGTGATCTTCATCGGCTACACCACCACCAAGCGCCCCGACCCGAACGCCGACTTCCAGACCGCCAACACCGACGTCTACTTCAACGACGGCAGCACCCGGCTGGGCACCTTCGCCATCCAGAACCGGACACCGCTCACCTTCGAGAAGATGCCGGACACGATGAAGCAGGCCATCGTGGCCGCGGAGAACCGCACCTTCTGGACCGATCGCGGCATCTCCATCCGCGGGATGTTCCGCGCCGCATGGGCGATCGCCCGCGGCGAGGACCTGCAGGGCGGATCGACGATCACCCAGCAGTACATCAAGATCCTCTACCTCAACTCCGAGCGCACGGTCACCCGCAAGTTCCGTGAGATCTTCCTGGCCTACAAGCTCAGCAAGGAGATGAGCAAGGAGGAGATCCTGGCGGGCTATCTCAACACCGTCTACTTCGGGCACGGCGCGTACGGGGTGCAGGCGGCCAGCCGCGCCTACTTCGACACCAGCGCCGGCAAGCTGACCGTCCCGCAGGCCGCCTTCCTCGCCACGGTGGTCAACAACCCGACCGCGTACGACCCGGAGGACGAGGACAACCGTGAGCGCATCCTCGTGCGCTACCGCTACGTCATCCAGTCCATGCTCGAGATGGGCTACATCACCGCCGCCGAGGCCGCCAAGCACCGGCAGGACCTGCCCAAGTTCCCCGAGCGCTCGAGCAGCAACCGCTTCGGCGGCCCCAAGGGCTTCCTGCTCAAGATGGTCGAGCGGGAGCTGTCCAGGGCTGGCTTCGACTCCTCCCAGATCTCCGGCGGCGGCCTCAGGATCACTACCACCTTCGACAAGAAGGCCCAGGAAGGTGCGGTCAAGGCCGCCCAGAAGTACACGCGGGAGTCCGCCAAGGCCGCCGACAAGAAGGCGTCCAACCTGCACGCCGCAGTGGCCTCGGTCGATGTCGACAGCGGTGAGGTTCTCGCCCTGTACGGCGGTCCCGACTACGTGAAGAACTCCCGGAACTGGGCCACCACACCGCGTCCCACCGCCTCGACGTTCAAGACGTTCGCCCTGGCCGCCGGCCTGGAGGACGGCTACAGCCTGTTCTCGCGGTTCAACGGCAACACCTTCACCCCGCCCGGCGACCGCACGCCGGTGCGCAACGAGTTCCGCAACCAGTACGGCTCCGCGGTCAGCCTGCTCCGCGGCACCGCGCTGTCGATCAACACCGTCTTCGTCGACCTGGTCACCTCGATGGACGACGGTGCGAAGAAGACCATGAAGGTAGCCGAGGCCGCCGGTGCCCCAAAGGGTGCCGGTTGGGACGACAACTCCCGGCTTCCGCTGGGCACCGCCGAGGTCAGCCCGCTGGCGCAGGCCAGCGCGTACGCGACCTTTGCCAACGACGGCGTACGCATCCCGGAGCACGTGGTCCGGGAGGTCCGCAACCGCGACGGCAAGGTGCTCTACAAGGCCGCGCCCGAGGAGGAGCGTGCGGTCAGCGAGGAGGTCGCCGCCGACGTCAACTTCGCTCTGTCCAGCGTTGTCGACGGTGGTACCGGCCGGGCCGCCAAGAGCCTGGACCGTCCGGTGGCCGGCAAGACCGGCACCAAGGACCGCGAGGACGACATCGTCTCGGCGTGGTTCGTCGGCTACACCAAGCAGATCTCCACGGCCGTGATGTACGTCGCCGGGCCCGGCGGCAACGACGACCTCGACCCGTACGCGCGCCCCGGCGACTCGACCTTCTTCGGCGGCACCTACCCCGCGCTGACCTGGGCCGACTACATGTCCGTGGCCACCGAGGGCCAGCCGGTCGAGGACTTCGGCAAGCCGGCGTACGTGAACCGGGACAAGTACTCAGCACCGACGCTGCGTCCCCAGTCGACCCCGACCCGGGAGCCGACCGAGGAACCCACCGAGGAGCCGACCGAGGCGCCGTCCGAGACCGAGCAACCGGAGCCGGAGCCGACCGAGACCACCGAGGAGCCGGAGCCCGAGCCCGCCGAGACCGAGTCCGCACCGGCCACCCGGGAACCGGATCCGACGGCCACCGCCGCTCCGCCCACCACCCGGCCCTCACCCCGGCCGACGAACACGAACACGAACCGGGCCACGCCGCAACCGCAGCCGCCAGACGACAACGATGGCAACGGCAACGGCAATGGGAACGGCAACGGCAACAACAACGACGGCCAGTTCCCGAGCGAGGAGTGATGGCGGCGGGCGTCCGCGAACGCGGTGCCGACCCGCCGTCGTTGAGCGACGGGTTCGTCGCCACGGTGAGCCAGCGCTTCGGCGGACCGCTCGGCCGGCACGCGCGAGAGGGCGGCAGCGGGTGGTGGAACCCGGTGCGGGTCGCCCTACTCACCGGCACGCTGGTCTACCTCGCCGGGATGGTGTTCCGGCTGCCGTGCCGCAACGGCGCCGATCACTTCCGGTACCTGTGCTACTCCGACATCCCGCTGCTCTACCCCGGCCGCGGGCTGATGCAGGGCAACACGCCCTACCTCGACTCCGGCGACTACCCGGTGCTCGAGTATCCGGTGCTCACCGGCTGGTTCCTGGAGCTCGAGCGCATCCTGACTCGGCTCCTCGGCGGCGCCCAGGGCAGCGATCTGACGGCTGAGCAGCAGGCCGAGTCGACGCTGCGCTTCCTGGACGTCAACGCGGTGCTGCTCGGCGGGCTCTTCCTGATCGCGGTGTGGGCCCAGGTGCGCACCGTGGCGCCGCGGCCGTGGGACGGGATGATGCTGGCGGCGTCGCCCTGCGTGGCCGCCGCCGCGCTGATCAACTGGGACATGCTGCCCGTCGCGCTGACCGCGCTCGGCATGCTGGCGTGGGCCCGGCGGCGACCCGGGCTGGCCGGGATCTTCCTGGGTCTGGGCATGGCAGCCAAGCTCTATCCGCTGTTCCTGCTCGGGCCGCTGCTGCTGCTCTGCCTGCGCGGGCGCCGGATGGCCGACTACTACACGCTGCTGTCGACGTTCGTGGTCAGCTGGGGGCTGGTCAACCTGCCCGTCCTGTGGCTGGCACCGGAGGCGTGGCGCAGCTTCTGGAGCTTCAACGCCGACCGCAGCGGCGACTTCGGCTCGATCTGGTACGTCCTCTCCCTCGCCGGCAACCCGGTGCCGAACCTCAACCTGGTCAGCGCGGGACTGTTCGCCCTCGGCTGCCTGGGGATTGCGGCGCTGATCGTCCTGGCTCCGCAGCGGCCGCGGTTCGGAGCGGTGGCCTTTCTGGTCATCGTGGCGTTCCTGCTGACCAACAAGGTCTACTCGCCGCAGTACGTGCTCTGGCTGCTGCCGTTCGTGGTGCTGGCCCGGCCGCGCTGGCGGGACTGGCTGGTGTTCACTGCCGGTGAGCTGATCTACTTCGTGGCCATCTGGTGGCACCTGGCCGGGGTGCTGAGTCCCGGCGACAGCTCGGCGGACCGGATCTACTGGCTGGCGGTGATCATCCGGCTGGGCACCCAGCTGTATGTGGCCGCGCTGGTGGTCCGCGACATCCTGGATCCCCGGCACGACCCCATGCGCCGGGGCGGGCTGGATGATCCGACCGGAGGAGTGCTCGACGGTGCCCCCGACGCGGACTGGTGGCCGGGCGCTCGGCGGCGGGTTTTCGCAGAATCTCCCTCCAGTGATGCTCTTGAGCCGGTTCCGGACCCGAATGAGCCCACTGAAGGGAGATTCCGCGAGAACCCCCGACCCGAGCGAGCGTGGTGATGCTGGATCGCGCTCTGGTGCAGACTCCACCGGAGCCGTCGGCGGCCGATGAGGCCCGCGCACAGCGCTCGGACGGGCGCATCGTCATCCAGGCCTGGCTGGCCAGCCGCGGCCTGATCGCTGCGGTGGCGCTGGTGCTCGCCGTGGTGGAGGGCCGCTCGGTCTCCGACATGGTCAGCAACTGGGACGTCCGGCACTTCGAGAACCTGGCGACCAACGGCTACTTCGGCGAGCCCGACGGCACGCTGATGGCCTTCTTCCCGGGCCTACCGACGCTGCTCTCCTTTGGACTGGCCGTCGGCCTCCCGATCCAGGTCACCGGGGTGGTGCTCTCGCTGATCGGCTCGGCGCTCGCGGCGGCGGCCCTGCTGCGCCTCGGCGGACCGTGGGCCGCCGTCGCCTGGCTGTTCGCGCCGACCGCAGTGTTCACGGTCGTGCCCTACACCGAGTCACTGTTCTGTGCCGCTGCCTTCTGGGCCTGGGAACGGGCCCGGGCCAACCAGTGGGGGGCAGTCGCGCTGTTCGCGTCCGCCGCCTGCACCCTCCGCGTCTCCGGGTTGTTCCTGGTGGGCGCGCTGTTCATCCTCGTCGTCACCAGCCGGCAGACGAGCTGGTCGACCAAGCTGGGCCGGGCCGCTTTCCTGGCGATCCCGCTCTGGGTGATCGCCGCGTTCGCCGGCTACCTCTACCGACTCACCGGCAGCTGGACCGCCTGGTACTCGGCCCAGAAGACCGGCTGGGTTCGCGGGATGACCTGGCCGTGGGAGTCGTTTCTGAACACCATCCCGGCGATCGTGCCGGGGGCGTACGCCGACCATCCGTGGTGGGCCGCGGTGTTTCGGGGCGAGATGGTCTCGATGTTCGTCGGCGTCGCCGTGGTGATCTGGTGCCTGGCCGTCAGCATCCGCAGCCGGAAACGGGCCGAGCCGCCCCTCTGGGGTGAGGCCAGCTGGGTCGGCGTGCAGGTGCTGGCGTTCTCCATGTCCTACTGGTTCTTCTCGGTCAACCGGGCCCTGCTGCTCTGGTTCCCGCTGTGGATGATGATCGGTCGCTTCGTCTCCTGGCGGCCGGCCGCGGGTCACACCCGCATCGCCCACCGCGTCTTCCTTGGCGTCGCCTTCACGGCCGAGATCGTCTTCATGCTCTGGTGGTGCTGGCTGTTCTTCACCGGCCACTGGGCCAGCTGAGGACGCCGCACGACATCCCCCGTTCACTCCTCGCACCTACCATGGCCGGGTGCCGCGGATGTGGATCGACCTCGAGGGCCTGGCCAATCTCCGTGATCTTGGGGGCCTGCCGACCACCGACGGCGGCAAGATCGTGCCCGGCCGGCTGCTCCGCTCGGACAACCTGCAGACCCTGACCGGGGGAGACATCGACCAGCTGCTCGGCCTGGGGCTGACCGACGTGATCGACCTGCGCAGCGACTACGAGCGGGCCTCGACCGGTCCCGGGCCGCTGACCCGCACCGACGTACGCCGGCACGAGCTGTCGCTGTTCCGGGAACAGATGCCGGGTGTGGGGGAGGACAAGCCCGACGTACGTCCCGAGGTGCTGCCCGAAGAGGCCCTCCCCTGGGTCGATCTCGAGCCCTCCGTCGAGCTCGCAAATCCGATCGCCTCGGTCTACTTCTCCTACCTCGTCGACCGGCCGGACTCGATTCTCGCCGCCCTGCGCGCCGTCGCGTACGCCCCGGGCGCGGCTCTGGTGCACTGTGCGGCCGGGAAGGACCGCACCGGAACGGTGGTCGCCCTGGCCCTGACCCTGGCCGGCGTGGAGCGGGAGGCTGTGGTGGCCGACTACGCGGCGAGCTCGGAGCGGGTCCGGCAGGTGGTCGAGCGCCTGCTGGCCTCGCCGACCTACGCCGAGAACCTCCGCGGCCGCCCGATCGAGTCGCACCTCAGCCACCCTGAGGCGATAACCACCTTCCTCGACCACATCGAGCAGAGCCACGGCAGCGTGCCGGCGTTGCTGACCCAGCTCGGCTGGACCGAGGGGGACACCGACCAGCTCCGGGCGAAGCTGCGCGACTGAGCCGTGGGCCGCCAGGTGCTGACCTACCGGGCGAGATAGGTCAGTACGGCGAGTACCCGACGGTGGTCATCGTTGCTCCGGGGGAGGTCGAGTTCGTCGTAGATGTGCGAGGCGTGGCTGACCACGGCCTTCTCGGTGATCGACAGCCGGCGGGCGATCGCGGCGTTGCTGCGGCCCTCGGCCATCAGCCCCAGCACCTCGAGCTGTCGGGGAGTGAGCCGGTCGAGCGGGCCGTCGTCGGTGCGCCGCGCCCGCGCCATCATCAGGGCGACCACCTCCGGATCGAGGACGGTTCCGCCCGCGCTCCTCGGCGAGAGGCGCCCACGGCCGTTCGGTCGGCGCGCGAAGAATTCACCTACCCAGCGTCGCACCTGGTGTTCATGCGTCGGGGGAGTTGCGACTACCGGCCGGCGTCGGTCAGCACCGCCTCCCGCGATCCCGGGAAGTCGACGACGTCGCCCTTGAGCGGCATCTGGTTGGTGCGGCGGGCGGGCCGGGGCGCGGCCACCAGCTCCGCGACCGGCGCCGGCTCGTCGGCGTTGACCTCGTCGGCGTTCGTCGCGAAGGCGACGTAACGGAACCGGTCGAAGACGTACGGTGCTCCGTTCGATGCCACCGCCGGTGGTGCCTCGGTCACGTGGAAGTGCAGGTGGGGCGCCACCGAGCTGCCGCTGTTGCCCACCTTGCCGAGGAGCTGGCCCGGCCGGACCCGGTCACCCACCTTCACGGGAACGCTGCCCGGCTGGAGGTGGGCATACAACGCGTACCGGCCGTCGCCCATGTCGACGATGACGTGGTTGCCCAGCGCGGTGTACGGCGTCAGGTTGCTTGCCGTGTTGGGCGGGGTGTTCTCGGGCAGCGAGTTGAGCGTCTCGAGGACCCGGCCGCGGGATGCCGAGACGACCGGGTCGCCGAAGACGTGCCAGTTCTCGTTGACGCGCCAGTCGCCCACGTACGGCCGGTTCTGCTCGTCGATCCGGATCCAGTCCTGGGCGAAGCGCTGGGCGAGCCAGCGGGTGCCGTCGATCGTCAGGACCGCGCGGGTGTGGTCGCTGGGGCCGCAGCAGCCGTTCTCGTTGAGGTAGCCCGGGCCGACGAGCGGCGGCGAGATGCGCACCGCCTCGCGCCGGCTCGTCGGTGTCAGCGCCCCGCGGAAGGACAGCGACGTCTGGCCGAGGGAGCTGCTGAACCGGTGGGCGATCCTTCGCGGCAGCGCGTCACGGCGGTCCGCGCTCAGATCGAGGAAGGCGATCCCGCCGACGTTGGGCGGCAGGACATCGACCCCGGTGCCGGAGGTCGTCAGGATTCCGCGAATGCTCTCCGCGGAGTCGTAGCGCAGCAGCACCTCGTTGGTGCGCGCGTCCAGGACCTCCAGAAGCGTGAGTTGCTGGGGGATGGGTGCTGTGTTGAGCAGGTAGAGCTCGTACACCAGGTGCCAGCGCTTGTCGGTGCCCAGCACCGGCTCCGGCTGGGTCGCCACCCGGGCCTCGAGCGCGACGATCTCACCGAAGGACACCGTGGGCTGGTCCGGCTCGTCCGTCGGTGTCGGTGCCGCCGCGCTACTCACCTGGGACATAACCAGAGCCGTGGTCGCCAGCACCGCTCCCGCCGTCGTGCGCCGGAGCGCTGTACGCCTGCCTGCCCGCATGCCGACCTCCACGTCCGAATCCGTCGGCTCCCAGCGTCGAATTCCCACGGGTGCTGCAGCAATGGACCCAACCCCCGTCTTGGCGGGGACCTAGGTCGGGGGTCGCGCAGTTCATCAAGCCGAGTCGGCGATCTAGAGGTCCCAGCTCACCGAGTCAACGTTTGCCGTGGTCAGCCGCAGCTCGACGGGCACCTCGTCGCCGATCGCCGGGGGCGTCTCCTTGCGGGGAAGGAAGACCTGGCTGGACTGCATGTGCGGCGGCTCGAGGAACCAGCGCTTCTTCCCGTTGATCGT
>DASQVF010000049.1:0-5278 GCA_035640915.1 Propionibacteriaceae bacterium | reverse complement strand
GTACGGGAGCTTCCTGCAGGCCTCGATGCCGGACATGTGGCTCACCACCGACCGGGAAGTGGCCATTGCGGCGCTGCGCCGGCTGGCGGATCGGGCCCAGCCGGTCGGCGCCGCGGCCACCGCCGGCTAGGACGCCGCGGGAGCGACGCGGCCGTTCCCGGACCGCCCGGACGAGCGGGCCGGCCGCCGGTGATGGAGATCTCCGCTTCTGGCGGTCGTTTCGATCCTCTGGCAGGGTTGGTTCATGGAGCACACCTACGATTTCGACCTGGCCGTCATCGGGTCCGGGCCGGGCGGTCAGAAGGCCGCGATCATGGCCGCCAAGCTCGGCCACAAGGTGTGCGTGGTCGACAGCAAGACCATGGTTGGCGGGGTGTGCGTCAACACCGGCACGATCCCCTCGAAGACGCTGCGCGAAGCCGTGATGTACCTCACCGGCATGCAGCTGCGGGAGATGTACGGCGCCAGCTATCGGGTCAAGGACGAGATCACCATCGCCGACCTGCTCGCCCGGCTGCAGCACGTCGTCGGCCGGGAGACCGAGGTGATCCGTTCGCAGCTGCTGCGGAACCACATCGAGCTCATTCCCGGCATGGCCGCCTTCATCGACCCGCACACCCTGTCCGTCGACATCGAGGGGCAGCAGGTCCACCGGACCATGACCGCCGACAAGGTGGTCATCGCCACTGGCACGCTGCCGGCGCGCCCGGCGAACGTCGAGTTCGACGGCTCCCGGGTGCTCGACTCCGACCAGATCCTGGAACTGGAGAAGGTGCCGAACTCCATGGTGGTGGTCGGGGCCGGCGTGATCGGCGTCGAGTACGCCTCCATGTTCGCCGCCCTCGGTACCCGGGTCACGCTGGTGGAGAAGCGTCCGCAGATGCTCGACTTCTGTGACCCGGAGATCGTGGAGTCGCTCAAGTTCCACCTGCGCGACCATGCCATGTCGTTCCGGTTCGGCGAGGAGGTGGCGTCGGTTCAGAGCTCGGGTCGGGGCACGATCACCACGCTGGCCTCGGGCAAGAAGATCGCCGCCGAGATCGTGATGTACTCCGCCGGCCGTCAGGGGAACACCGAGCGGCTGAACCTCGATCTGGCGGGCGTGCGCGTCGACAAGCGCGGCCGGCTGACGGTGGACGGCAGCTACGCCACCGAGGTGCCGCACATCTATGCCGTCGGCGACGTGATCGGGTTCCCGGCGCTGGCCGCGACCTCGATGGACCAGGGGCGGCTCGCCGCGTCGTACGCCTTCGGCGAACCGGCCCGCGAGCTGCAGGCACTGCAACCCATCGGCATCTACACCATCCCCGAGATCTCCTACTGCGGGAAGCTCGAGGCCGACCTGACCACCGAGTCGATCCCGTTCGAGGTGGGCATCTCCCGCTACCGGGAGCTGGCCCGCGGCCAGATCACCGGCGACTCGTACGGCATGCTGAAACTGATCGTGCACGCCGACACCCGGGAGATCCTCGGCGTCCATGTGTTCGGCACCAGCGCGACCGAGCTGGTGCACATCGGCCAGGCGATCATGGGCTGCGGCGGGACCGTGGACTACCTGGTCGACACGGTGCTCAACTACCCGACGCTGTCCGAGGCGTACAAGGTCGCCGCACTGGACGTCACCAACAAGCTCCGGGCGGTGGCCCGACTCAGCACCGAGATGATCGCCGCCGAACCCAGCATGCTGTAATTCCGTGCTCGTCGCGCACCCGTCGCTCGACGAGCGGGCCTTGGGTTCGACGGCCTTCCGGCTCAGACCCGGCGGAGCACCGCGACGACCTTGCCCAGGATCGTGGCGTGGTTGCCGTCGATCGGGTCGTAGGCCGAGTTGTGCGGGAGCAGCCACACCTGCTGGTCCTTGCGCTTGAAGGTCTTCACCGTGGCCTCGTTGTCCAGCAGCGCGGCCACCATGTCGCCGTTGATCGCCGTGGGTTGCTGCCGTACGACGACCCAGTCGCCGTCGCAGATGGCGGCCTCGATCATCGAGTCGCCCTTGACCTCGAGCAGGAACATGGTGCCCTCGCCGACCAGTTGACGAGGCAGCGCGAAGACGTCCTCGATCCGCTCCTCAGCGAGGATCGGTCCGCCCGCGGCGATCCGGCCGAGCACCGGCACGTGGACGGGGGCCGGGTAGGCATCGCCGACGCCGGTCTCGTCGAAGTCGTCACCCACGTCACCGTGACCCGGCCGGACGGCCGGCTCCACCGGAGCGGGTCGGCGGCGCTCAACTGGGCGGCTCTCCCCGGGCAGCAACACCTCCAGTGCGCGCGGCCGGTTCGGATCGCGGCGTAGGAAGCCCTTGGTCTCGAGCACCTTGAGCTGGTGGGCGACACTGGACGACGACGCCAGACCGACCGCGTCACCCATCTCGCGGATGCTGGGCGGATATCCACGGCTCTCCACGGTTGCCTGGATCATCTCCAGGATCCGGCGCTGCCGAAGCGTCAGCCCGTCCGCGTCGGTGGGGCCGTCGGGAAACGCGCTGACCGCACCGCCGCTCTCGCCCAGCTGCGCCGCCACCTCGCTGGCGCGCGGACGCCCACGCCGGCGGCTGGGCTGGACGGACTTGCTGTCGTGATCTGCCATGGGACGAACTCTAGGGAATGGTACAGACACATTCAAACATCTGTTCGAGCGTGTCGCGGGCCGTCTCACCAGGCGATGTCGAGCCGGCTCAGCCGCACCGGATCACCGATCACCTCGATCTCGGTGATGGTGCCGAGGTCGATCGTGAGCCGCAGGGCCAACCGCGGTCGCCCCTGCACGACGACCACGAGGCCGGGGACGCCGGCGACCAGCGCGACACGCCCGAAGTGCCGTGCCGTCCGCGAGTACCGCAGCGTTCCCTCGGCCACGGCCCCGGCCCCGCGCAGCACGAGTGCCGTGCCGGCCGGGATCGCGTGCCGGTCCGCCCGGCGGACGACGTCGTGGTCGAGCACGGCGAGCAGGGCGTCGAGATCGCCGCTGCGCGCCGCCTCGAGGAAGGCCTCGGCAACGCACCAGCGTTGCGCCCGGTCGACATCCGGCACGGTGGCTCCGCGCACCCGGCGGCGTGCGCGGCTGGCGAGCTTGCGGGCGGTGCTCGGTGAGCGTCCGACCACCGGGCCGATCTCGGCGAAGGGCACCGCGAACACGTCGTGAAGCACGAACGCGATCCGCTCGGCCGGGGTGAGGCGGTCCAGCACCACCAGCAGTGCCAGACCGATGTCGTCGGCCAGCAGGACGACCTGCTGCGGGTCGACCCGCTCGTCCGGCGGCCTGGTCGTTCCCTCCGGCTGTGATCCCAGCGGCTCCTCCCGCCGCCCGGCGCGGGAGCGCAGCAGGTCCAGGCAGATCCGGGCCAGCACGGTGGTCAGCCACCCGCCGAGATTCTCGACGTTGCCCGCGTCGGACCGGCTCAACCGCAACCAGGTCTCCTGCACGGCATCCTCGGCCTCGCTCGAGGAGCCGAGCATCCGGTACGCGACTGCCTGAAGCCTCCGCCGATGGACCTCGAAGCGCTCCGACAGGAGGTCCTGACTTTCCATCGGTCACCTTCCGTCCGCCCGGCCCGTCAGATTCATGA
This sequence comes from Propionibacteriaceae bacterium, assembly GCA_035640915.1. Lineage (GTDB taxonomy): Bacteria > Actinomycetota > Actinomycetes > Propionibacteriales > Propionibacteriaceae > Microlunatus. The sequence continues at coordinate 1,713 of DASQVF010000049.1, read as the reverse complement.
CGGACGAGCCGCGCGCGATGTGACCAGGCAGCGATGCGGCTCAGTTCGCGCCGACGGAGAGGAGCAAGGGTCCACGATGTTCTCCAGCTATGTCGTCGTTGCAGTGCTGGCGGCCGCGCTCAATGGCTGGGCCGCCATGGCCGACTTCCGGCGTGCCGAGATGGCGCGAAACAACGCTGCCAGAGTCGGCGTGCCGGCGTCGTGGCTGTTGCCGCTCGGGGCACTGAAGGCCGCTGGCGCTGTCGGGCTGCTCGTCGGGATCGCAGTACCGGTGATCGGCGTGGCGGCGGCTATCGGTCTCGTCCTGTTCTTCGTCTGCGCCGTGTTCGCCCACCTCCGGGTCCGCTGGTACTCGACGCTCGCTTTTCCCGCCACCTTCCTGGTCCTTGCCGTCGTCGCTGTGGTGTTGCGCCTCGCCTCGATCTGAGCGGTCCGCCGTCGCCTCGTCCCCGGGCGATAGCGGCAGCCAGCAAAGTGTCAGTGGGAACTGTTTGACTCCTCGACATGGACAGTCGAACACGCGTTCGTACACGCCGGGCGGAGGTGCTTGGCAAAGCCACGCCAGTGCAGTACAAATCAAACGTACGTTCTATCGAACATGAGTTCGACACTTCCCGAGGAGCGACGATGAGCACTGCCACCATTCCCCGCACGCCGGTCACCGCCCGCGTCACTCCGGACGTGCGACGGCCGCTCCGATCGGGATCGGTGCGCGGGCCGTTGGCCCGACCCGCCCGACTGCTCCCGGCGCCCGGTGGCGACGCCGGCCAGCGTCCGAGGGTGCGGTCGTGCCGGATCGAGGCGACGGGAGGCACTACCGAATGGCGGCTGACCGACCGCGGCATCGCGGTGGTCCTGGTGCTGGCGCTGATGATCACGGTGGCGGCCGCCGCCGTGATCGGCCTGACCGCCTGGCAGGTCACCGGCGCCGACTACGCGACCTGGTCCGCTGAGACAGTCAGGTCGCAGTGACCACGATGGTGCGGACGATCTTGTCGGCGAAGGTCTGCCGCTTGTCGTCCCACAACGGCCAGAGGTAGCCGACGTAGGCCATGCCGTCGAGGATGTGGACAAGGTCACGCACGAACGCATTCGTCGGACCGATCGGCGCATCGGTGAGCTCACCGACCAGCCTGATCCCGGTCACTCGCTTGCCGAGCGACTGCCCGGTGCGGCCGGCCACCAGCCAGCGGTTGTAGATCGTCCAGCCGAGACCGACGAGCATGATCGCGAACCCGACGATCATCGGCACCAGGCCGCCGGCGAGGTCGGGAGTGCCGGTGCCGGCGCTGGCGCTGAACCGCAAGAGCCAGAGGACGTAGCCGACGAAGAAGACGACCATCCCGATGTAGGTCGGGATGTGGTCGATCAGCATGGCCACCACCCGCTTGCCCCAGCCGGCGTAGTCGGTGCGCAGCGGCAGCCCGTAGCCGGCCGGGTACGGCGCGGGGTAGCCGGGAGCGGACGGGTATCCGGCCGTGGTGGGGAAGCCGTATCCGGGCCCGGAGGCGTATCCGGACCCGGAGGGGTAGCCCGGCCCGGACGGGTACCCGGGCGGTGGACCACCGGCCGGTGGCGGCGAGGGGTACCCGGCCGCCGGACCGGAGTAGTGGGTGGGCACCGGACCGTATACCGGGGCTGGCGGGGCCGGGTCGGCCGGCCCGGGCTGCACCCAGCCCGGGGCGGGCACCGGCGCAGCGGGATCACCCGGCT
>DASQVF010000048.1:0-9351 GCA_035640915.1 Propionibacteriaceae bacterium | reverse complement strand
GTCGACCGATGCAACCCCCTTGACGGCTTTTCGGTGGTAGCATGACCGATGTGAGCGAGCTGAACGTCGTGGGTGGTCACTTGGCATTGGACCTGGTCAACACGGTCGAGCCGCGGGTACCCGATCGTGCGATCGGTCGGGAGCACCTGCGCTCGACCGAGGACCTCTTGGCGTGGTCCCGACGCCTTGGTGTGGTCTCGCGCGAGGAGGCTGAGCAGGTCGAGACCAGTTGGGCCGCGTCGTCGGAGGGTGACTCGGCCCTCTCGGCCGCCCGCGAGATCCGCGAGGCCACCTATGACGTCCTGCTCGCCGCCCTGAGCCGCTCGGAACGAACGGCCGCAGCCCCGCTGGGCATCCTGCACCGGTACTGGTCTGCGGCGGCCGGCCGGGCCGTGCTCTCCCTCACCCCGGACGCCACTACCCAGGACCGTCTCAGGGTCGGTACCGACCCGGCGACGGTGATCCCCGACCGGCTCGCGCAGGCCGCTGTCGACCTGGTGCGATGGCTGGAGGTCGAGCACCTCAAGGCGTGTCCGCTGGAGGACGGCGGTTGCGGGTGGCTCTTCCTGGACCGCAGCCGGAACAGCTCCCGCCGCTGGTGCTCGATGGACGATTGCGGGGCCAAGGCCAAAGCGCGTCGGCTCACGGCCCGCCGCCGTCGGATCCGCTCCAGCTCCGCCAGAAAGGTGTAGGCCCCCCAAGTATGAGTTGGGGGGCCTACGAACTGGCCGGAGTGAAGCGACGTCTCCAGCCGACCAGGTGACCCGGCGGATCTCAGCAGCCCATCGCCGACTGCTGCGGCGAGTCGCCTCGCCGGCTAGACCCTCGGTTCATCCCAGTCCCGCTCTCCCTTGCGGAAGCGCGTAACTGATTTCTATACCTTCCCCAGCACCCCCGCAAGGGCTTCTGACAAGGTACTTCGATGTAATTCCTCCTCCACAGCGTCCTCCACAACCTCGGCCCGGTTCTGCACCGGGAAGATGGCATTCTCCACAGCAGAACCACGCTCCTTGTGGACAGCGAAGCAGTATCGTGACGCCGTGGAGCCCGAGCCGGACACCAAGGACTGGACCTGGACTTTGCGGCGGCGCTGCCCCGACTGCGGCCTGGCCGCCGGCGAGGTGCCGCTGGACGAGATCGCCCAGCGGTCCTTCGTCGCCGCCGAGGAGTGGGTACAGATCCTGCGCTCGAGCCCGGCCGTCGTCGCCCGACCGCGGCCGGACGTGTGGTCTCCGCTGGAGTACGGCGCGCACGTCCGCGACGTGTTCCGACTGTTCGACCATCGCCTGATGCTGATGCTGGCCGAGGACGACCCGTCCTTCCCGAACTGGGACCAGAACGAGACGGCGATCGCCCAGCGCTACGCGACCCAGGACCCCGAGGTGGTGGCCGATCAGCTCGAGGGGGCGGCACAGACCTTCATCGGTCACATCCGCGCGCTGCGACCCGACCAGCTCGACCGGACCGGCCGGCGCTCGGACGGCTCGGTGTTCACCACGGTCACGCTGCTGCAGTACTTCCTGCACGACGTGGTGCACCACCTGTGGGACGTCACCGGCCAGCAGGACGCCGCCGCCTCACTGTCCCTCGGGTAGCTGCGGAGGTCCGAAAGGGTCGTCCCCCCTCTCCGTCGACTCGAGCAGCCCGGCCAGATCGGCTCGGCAGCGAGCTTCCAGGTCGGCGAGCTCGGCCAGCGCCTCGTCCAGGTCCCGCCGCTTGTCCAGCAGCGCGCTCCGCCGCTTGGCGATGTCGGCGATCAGGAACTCGAGCTGCCCCCGCTTGCCGGGTGGCTCGTCGTAGAGCCCCAGGACGTGCGCGATCTCGGCCAGGGTGAACCCGAGCCGCTTGCCCCGCAGGATGAGCTGGAGCCGCACCCGGTCCCGGTCGTGGAAGACCCGCGTCGTTCCCACCCGTTCCGGCGTAAGCAGGCCCTCGTCCTCGTAGAACCGGATGGTGCGCAAGGTGGTGCCGAACTCCGCCGCCAGCTCGCGGATGGTCCAGGTCCGGTCCTCCACCTGCGAATGCTACTGCTTACGCTTACGTAAACGGAAGCGTATGCTGCTGGGGTGAACAGTTCCTTCACGCTCAGCGCCGAGCACGAGGACTTCCGGGCGGTAGTGGCCGACTTCGCAGCGCGGGATCTGGCCCCGCACGTGGAGCGATGGAACGCCGCCGCCCAGGCCCCGGTGGAGGCGATCAAGCTGATGGCCGACCTCGGCCTGTTCGGGCTCGGCGGGCCCGAGGAGTACGGCGGTGCCGGCGACTTCACCAGCCTGTGCATCGCCATCGAGGAGGTCGGCCGGGTCGACCAGTCGCTCGGCATCACCCTGGAGGCCGCCGTCGGCCTGGGCATCAACCCTCTCGTCCACTACGGCACTCCCGAGCAGAAGCAGCGCTGGCTGCCCGACCTGGTCGCCGGACACGCGCTGGCCGCCTTCGGGCTGACCGAGGCCGAGGCGGGATCCGACGCCGGGGCCACCCGCACCCGCGCCGAGCTGCGCGACGGCCAGTGGGTGATCAACGGCAGCAAGCAGTTCATCACCAACTCCGGCACCGATCTCACCTCCTTGTGCACGGTGACCGCCCGCACCGGGACGCGGGAGGACGGCAAGCCGGAGATCTCGGCGATCTGCATCCCGGCCGGGACGCCCGGGCTCGAGGTCGGTCCGGCGTACGCGAAGCTCGGCTGGCACGCCTCCGACACGCACCCGCTCACCTTCACCGATGTCTCGGTACCGGAGGACCACCTGCTCGGCGAGCGCGGGCACGGCTACGCACAGTTCCTCGCCATCCTGGACGACGGGCGGGTGGCCATCGCCGCGCTCGCCCTGGGCTGCATCCGTGCCTGCCGGGACCTGGCGGTGGCGTACGCCGGACAACGCACGTCCTTCGGCGGCCCGATCGGCCGCAAGCAGGGCGTGGCGTTCCCGATCGCCGACCTGGACGTGATGGCAGCGGCGGCCCACCAGCTGGTGTACGCGGCGGCCGCGATGCGCGACGCCGGCGCCGAGCCGGGAGCCTTCAACCGGGCCGCCGCCATCGCCAAGCTGTACGCGACCGAGTCCGCGGTGACCGCCACCCGGATCGCGACGCAGGTGTTCGGCGGTTACGGGTTCATGGAGGAGTACCCGATCGCCCGCTTCTACCGCGACGCCAAGGTGCTGGAGATCGGCGAGGGCACCTCGGAGGTGCAGCGGATGCTGATCGCCCGGCGCCTCGGCCTGCCCGTGGAATAGTGCGACCGTGACCCTTCGACAGGCTCAGGGCACAGAGCTGAGCGCGGCCCGGGAGCGCACGCTGACCCCGACCGAGCGCGCGGCCGCCAAACTGGCTGAGGCCGGCAAGCTCTTCGTCCGCGACCGCATCGACCTGCTCTTCGACGCCGGGAGCTTCGTCGAGGACGGCCAGCTGGCCAACGCGCTGGCCGACGGCCTGCCCGCTGACGGGGTGGTCACCGGCCGCGGCCTGGTCGCCGGTCGGCCGGCGCTGGTGGTGGCCAACGACCCAGGCGTCAAGGCCGGCTCCTGGGGGGCGCGGACGGTCGAGAAGATCATCCGGATGACCGAGGTCGCGCTGCGCGACGAGCTGCCGGTCTTCTGGTTCATCGACTCCGCCGGCGCCCGGATCACCGACCAGGTGGACCTGTTCCCGGGGCGGCGGGGTGCGGGCCGGATCTTCGCCAACCAGGTTGCGCTGTCCGGCCGAGTCCCGCAGATCTGCTGTCTGTTCGGCCCGAGCGCCGCCGGCGGGGCCTACATCCCGTCGTTCTGCGATCTGGTGATCATGGTCGAGGGGAACGCGTCGATGTACCTGGGGTCGCCCCGGATGGCCGAGATGGTGGTCGGGGAGCGGGTCAGCCTGGAGGAGATGGGCGGCGCCCGGATGCACGCCGAGGTCTCCGGCTGCGGTGACCAGCTGGCCGTCGACGACGCCGACGCGATCGAGCAGGCGAAGCAGTACTTCTCCTACCTGCCGGGGAACTGGCGGGAGTCGCCGCCCCGCTTCGGCGGCGGGGACGCCGGCCGCGAGTTCACCTCCGACCTGGTGCCGGCGGCCGACTCCACCGGCTACGACATCCGCACCGTGATCGACGCGCTGCTCGACGAGGGCTCCTTCTTCGAGGTCAAGCCGCTGTTCGCGCCGGAGCTGGTGGTCGGCCTCGGCCTGCTGGACGGCGAGGTGGTCGGGGTGGTGGCCAACCAGCCGGCGGTCAAGGGCGGAGTGCTCTTCGTCGACTCGGCGGACAAGGGCGCCCGGTTCATCTGGCAGTGCGACGCGTTCAACATCCCGCTGCTCTACCTGGCCGACGTGCCCGGGTTCATGATCGGCAGCGCGGTGGAGCGGCAGGGGATCATCCGGCACGGCGCGAAGATGATCACCGCCGTGGCCGAGGCCACGGTGCCGACCGTGTCGGTGATCGTGCGCAAGGCGTACGGGGCGGGCCTGTACGCAATGGGAGGACCGGGCTTCGGACCCGACGCCTGCCTGGCACTGCCAACGGCCAAGATCGCGGTGATGGGCCCGGAGGCGGCGGTCAACGCGGTGTACGCGAACAAGATCGCCGCGATCGCCGACGGGGACGAGCGGACCGGCTACGTCGAACAGCTGCGCAAGGCGTACGAGGCCGACATCGACATCCTGCGGCTGGCCAGCGAGCTGGTGGTGGACGCGATCGTCGAGCCCGGTGAGCTGCGACGCGAGCTGATCGCCCGGTTCGCGGCCGCCGCGACCAAGGACCGGCACTTCTCCTCCCGCCGGCATGGGGTGCCCCCGGTCTGATTCGCAGAATCTGACTCCAGTCGAGGTTGGTCCGCTGCTCTCAAGCGTGGTGCCGGCGCCGGAGAGTGCACTGGAGGGAGATTCTGCGACGACCGCACGGTTAATCGGTGGCCAGTCAGGCCGCGGCCGCGTTCAATAGTCCGGTGATCCCCTCCGACTGGGTGCCGCACCGGCGGCCGGCCGATGCCGAGCTGGTCGGCTATCTCCGTCGCGACACGTCCGGCACCACTCCGCTGAACCTGTTCGGCCATCCGCTGGCCGCTCCGGACGAGCCTGCGCGGGCCGTCGCGGTGCTCGAGGCGCGCGGACTGGCCTGCCTGGCCGAGGCGTGGTGGCTGCGGCACGGGGACGAGGCGATCGAGGTGCGCGTCGTGGAGGCCAGCCCCGACCGGGTGCACGTCGTCGAGGCGCCCTTCGGGTTCTACGGGCCGGACAGCCCCCGGCACACGCTGGAGACGCCGGCGACGTCGCTCAGTCCACGTCCGTGAAGTGCTCGACCCGCGGCGGTGAGCTGAAGTAGGGCCCGATCAGGCCTCGCCAGGAGGCGAACCGGTCGGTCTGCCGGAAATTCACCTCGTGCGCCTCGACCGAGTCCCACTCGACCAGCAGCACGAAGCGCTCCGGCGACTCGATGCCGCGGGTCATCCGCACCCGCCGGCAGCCCGGTGTGCCGGCGAGGATGTCCCGGGCAGAACGGTATGCGGCGGCGAAGCCGTCGGGATCGGTGACGTCGATCAGGGCCACCTCCAGCACCGACGCCGGCCGGTCGACCCGGTAGAGGTAGTGCAGCGGCCCGTCCATCGGGTTGTCGGGGACCATCGCGCCCTCGCCGACGCGGGTCAGACCGGCCTCCTCCAGCGCTCGCCACGATGCCACGTTGGCCGCGACCACCGCGACCAGGACGGCCGGCGCGTCGGGATAGGTCTGCCAGGTGTCGGCCACCGCAGCCGCGATCATGCGCGCGCCCAGGCCACGGCCGCGGAGGGCGGGGTCGGCGATCAGGTAGTCGAGCTCAACGGCGCCGTCCGGGACGTCGACCAGGGCGGCGAACTCGGCCACCTCTTCCGGGTAGTCCGCGATCCTCGAGCGCTGCAGCAACCCGATCGGGCGGTCGTCGAGCAGCACGACCAGGTCCTCGCCGGGTTCCTCGCCGCGGACGCTCGGCCCGAAGTCGCGCTCGACGCCCTCGGGGGAGCTGTCGTGGTTCCACCACCGCAGCACCTGAGGCTCCCGGAACCACTCGGCCAGCATCGGCAGATCGCCGGCGACCAACGGTCGCCAGGTGAGCACGCTGTCTCCGACGGAGGAGCCCACGACGCTAGCCCCGGTCCGCGGCGGCGGAGAAGGCATCGGCGCTCAGATGGGCAGCCGGCGGAACAGCGGGCGTGGTACGTGCCGCAGGCCGGACATGACCACCCGCATCGCCCCCGGCACCCAGACCAGCTCGCGCTTGTTCGCGACGCCCTCCACGATCGCGTCGGCCACCTGGTCCGGTGCCACGGCGAGCGGCGCCTCGTCCAGGCCGGAGGTCATCTTCGACTTGACGAACCCCGGGCGAACCACGAGGACGCGTACTCCTGAGGGGCGCAGCGCCTCGCCCAGCCCGAGGTAGAACCCGTCGAGGCCGGCCTTGGTCGAGCCGTAGACGAAGTTGGACCGCCGCACCCGCTCGCCGGCCACGCTGGACATGGCTACGATCACGCCGTGGCCCTGGGCCCGCATCCTCGACGCCAGCAGGACGCCGAGGTGGACCGGTGCGGTGTAGTTGACCTCCGCCAGCTCGAGGGCGTGGTCGGCGTCGGTCCAGGCCCGCTCCGGGTCGCCGAGCAGCCCGAACGCGACCACCGCGACATCGAGATCGCCGCCGGCGAACGCCTTCTCGATGGTCGCGGCGTGCGAGCTCGCGTCCCGGGCGTCTAGGTCGACCTCGGTCACGGCGCAGCCCAGGGCGGCCAGCTCACTGGCGGCCTGGGTACGCCGCTCGGTGGGCCGGGCGGCCAGCACGACCCGCAGACCGCCGTGGCCGGCGTAACGGCGAGCGACGGCCAGCGCGATGTCGGAGGTGCCGCCGAGCAACAGGATGGACTGGGGCCGGCCCAGGGAGTTGATCATCGGATCTCCAGTCGTCGGGCCAGGTCGGAGTGGAAGATGCCGTCGGGGTCGACCTCGCGGCGTACGGCCAGGAAGTCGTCCAGCCGGGGGTACATCTTGCGGAAGGCCTCGGCGCTCAGCCGGGAGTCCTTGGCCAGGTAGACCCGGCCGCCGACGGAGATCACCTGCTCGTCGAGCGCATCGCAGAGCTTGTCCAGGCCGTGCTCGATCGGCAGGTCGACGGTCAGCGTCCAGCCCGGCATCGGGAAGGACAGCGGGGCGGGGTTGCCCGGGCCGAAGCGCTTGAGCACGTTCAGGCAGGACAGGTGGCCGGACTCGACGATCATGGTCACGCAGCGCCGGAAGACGTCGTCGGCGTCGAACGGCACCACGAACTGGTACTGCAGGAAGCCGTGCGGGCCGTAGACCCGGTTCCACTCGGCGACGATGTCCAACGGGTGGAAGAACTGCGTGATGTTCTGCACCTCGCCGACCCGGTGCTTCGGCGCCTTGCGGTACCAGAACTCGCTGAACGCCTTGGCCGTGACCTGGTTGACCATCCGGTTGGGGAAGACCTCCGGGATCGTGCCGAACGACGGTGCGGCGAACCGCAGCGGGTCGCCCCGCCGCAGCTTGGGGTCCAGATCGGTCAGCCGGGCCTTGTTGCCGCGGGTGAGCACGGCGCGGCCGAGGTGCTTGCCCCGCGTGACCGCGTCGAACCAGGCCACCGAGTAGGTGTACGCGTCGTCGCCGGTCGACATCTTCGTCATCAGGTCGTCCAGGTCGGTGCACCGGTCGGTGTCCACGAGGAAGTAGGCGGTTTCGGTGCGCTGCAGCGCGATCGTCGCGGTGAGCACGGCCCCGGTCAGGCCCATCCCCCCGATGGTGGCCCAGAAGAGCCGCTCGGTGTCCCCGCTCGGCGCCAGGGTCTGCACCTCGCCGTCAGCCGTCAGCAGGTCCAACGAGACGACGTGGTTGCCGAAGCTGCCCTCGGTGTGGTGGTTCTTGCCATGCACGTCGGCGGCGATCGCCCCGCCGATGGTCACCTGCCGGGTCCCCGGCAGCACCGGCACCCACAGCCCGAAGGGCAGCAGCGCCCGCATCAGGACATCCAGGCTGACCCCGGCCTGCACCGTCACCGTCGGCGGCTCGCCCGCGGCGTCCACGGAGAGGATCCGGTTCATCTTGGTCAGGTCCAGAGTCGTGCCACCCGCATTCTGGGCGGCGTCGCCGTAGCTGCGGCCCAGCCCGCGGGCGACCACGCCGCGCGGCGTGCCCGAGTTGCGCAGGGCCGAGACGGCGTCGGCGACGGAGTCGACCGCGGCCAGGTGCGACATGGTGCCCGCCGTCCGGCCCCAGCCGTGCAGCTCGACCAGCGGCTGCGGGATCATCGGCTGGGCCTCGGGCAACGACGGCTTGATCGCCGGAACCGGTGCGTCCTTCACCAGAACACCGCCACCGAGATCACCACGAGCCAGACCACCCCAATCCCTTGCAGAACATGATCGTGCAGCACGACGTCCTCCGGCTCACCGGCGTTGCCGGCGTCGACCTCCAGCGCGTACTGCAGCAGTCCCAAGGTAAAGGGCGCGATCGAGATCGCCGTCCACGGAACGCCCAGTAGGTCGGGATTCGCGCCGTCCTCGCGGTTCTCGAACGCCCACAGGCTGTAGGAGATCAGCACCATCACCGCGGCCAGCATCCAGGTGAACCGCAGGTAGGACTCGGAGTAGCGGGTCAGGGCGCGGCGGGTGCCGGCCTCGCCGCCAATCGCCTTCATCTCGGAGTAGCGCTTGCCGGCGACCATGAAGAAGGAGCCGAACGCCGCCACCAGCAGGAACCACTGGCTCAGCACGATCCCGGTGGCCACGCCCCCGGCGATCGCCCGGAGCAGGAACCCGCTGGCCACGACGGCCAGGTCCACGACAGGGAGATGCTTGAGGAAGGTCGAGTAGAGCAGCTGGATGGCGACGTAGACCACCAGCGTGATGCCCAGCGGCAGGGCGGTGGCGAACCCGAGTGCCAGGCCGGCGATCCCGGTGACGGCCGCGAGCACCAGCGCAGTGGCCGGCTTGAGCTCACCGGCCGCGATGGGCCGGAACCGCTTCCGCGGATGCAGCCGGTCCTCCTCGACGTCGCGTACGTCGTTGACCAGGTAGACGCTGGCGCTGACCAGACAGAACGCCACGAAGGCGAGCCCGGCCCCGATGAGCACCGGAGTCTCGAGCAGTCGGCCGCCGGCGAGCGGAGCGGTGGCGACGAGGACGTTCTTCACCCACTGCTTCGGTCGCATGGCCCGGACAGCAGCGGGAAGGCGTGAGGTCCGCGGAACGACCTCGGTTATAGACGACATGAGACCCCCAGGCTATCGAGAGCTGCCGACTACGGTGGAGCCCGTGCGTCCGCCGGAACCTCGCCGGGTCCTGGGCGGCGTGGTGATAGCCGTCTTGGTGTTACTCGTCGGCTGCGGGAGCGGCGAGG
>DASQVF010000047.1:0-7684 GCA_035640915.1 Propionibacteriaceae bacterium | reverse complement strand
CTCCTTCCGGCAGCGCTACTGCCCGCGGCGACCACGGAGCGCCTGGTCGCAGGTCAACGTGGCGAAGGTGGCGGCCCTGACCGCCGCCGGCCGGATGCGACCACCCGGGCTGGCCCAGGTGGCGGCGGCCCAGGCCGACGGGCGCTGGGCGGCGGCGTACGCCTCACAACGCACCGCCGAGGTGCCGCCCGACCTGGCGGCCGCACTGGCCGCGAGCCCACGCGCGGCGGCCGCGTTCGCCGGCCTCGGCCGGTCGGAGCAGTACCAGGTGATCCTCACCCTGCTCAAGACGCAGACCGAGAGGGGGCGGACGCGCGCCGTGGCCCGGGCCATCACCCGGCTGGAAGGATAGGCGGGTGACGATGCTCAACCTAAGGGGGGCGACCCCCTTGGACCCCCGCCGCGCGCGCAATGACACACGGGAGCGCGCGAACCTGACCTCCCTGCCAATCGCCTACGACGTCGCCTCGTTCCGCGCTCACTTCCCAGCGTTGGCCGACGGGGCGGCGCACTTCGACGGCCCTGGCGGGTCGCAGACACCGGACGTCGTCGGAGCGGCCATCAGCCGGGTGCTGACCGGCCCGCTGTCCAACCGCGGCCGGATGACCGTCGCCGAGCGCAACGCGGACCGCGCGGTCACCGAGGGCCGGGCGGCGCTGGCCGACTTCCTGAACGCCGACCCGCGGGGCGTGATCTTCGGCCGGAGCATGACCGCGCTGACCTTCGAGCTGGCCCGGGCCATGGCGAAGGACTGGCGGCCGGGCGACGAGATCGTGGTGAGCCGTCTCGACCACGACGGCAACGTCCGGCCCTGGGTGATCGCCGCCGAGGCCGCCGGGGTGACCGTGCGCTGGGTGCCCTTCGATGCCACCACCGGCGAGCTGGACCCGGCCGCCGTCGCCGCGGAGCTCAGTCCGCGCACCCGGCTGGTCGCCGTGACCGGGGCGTCCAACCTGATCGGCACTCGCCCGGACCTGCCGGCGATCGCCGGGGCGGTGCACGCGGTCGGCGCCTGGCTCTACGTCGACGGCGTGCATCTGGCGCCGCACACCCTCGTCGACATGGCCGCCCTCGGCGCCGACTTCTTCGCCTGCTCGCCGTACAAGTTCCTCGGCCCGCACTGCGGCGTGGTCGCCGGCCGGCCCGAGCTGCTCGAGATGCTGCGGCCGGACAAGCTGGTGCCGTCCTCGGACGCCGTTCCCGAGCGGTTCGAGCTCGGCACCCTGCCGTACGAGCTGCTGGCCGGCACCACCGCGGCGATCGACTTCCTGGCCGACGCGGTGCCCGGGGAAGGCGATCGGCGGACCCGGCTGCAGCGGTCGATGGCCGCCCTCGAGGCGCACGAGGACGGGCTGCGCGTCCTGGTGGAGCAGGCCCTGCTCGAGCTGCCGGGGGTGACGCTGCACTCACGGGCGGCCCGGCGGACGCCGACCCTGCTGGTGACCTTCGCCGGCCACGAGCCGGCCGAGATCTACCACCGGCTGGCCGAGCGCGGCGTGAACGTCCCGGCGGGGACCTTCTACGCGTACGAGCCGGCCCGCCATCTCGGCCTGTGGCCGACCGGGGGCTCGAGGATCGGACTGGCCCCGTACACCGACCAGAGCGATGTCGACCGGCTGCTCACTGAGCTGACCGCGATCGTCGGCTGAGAGGATCTTTGTCATGACCGTCATCAAGATCAATGCCATCACCGTGCCGCGCGACACCGGGGACGAGCTGGCGCACCGGTTCGCGGCCCGGGCCGGGGCGGTCGACCACGCCGACGGCTTCGAGGGCTTCGAGCTGCTGAAGCCGACCGACGACCGCGAGCAGTGGCTGGTCATCACCCGGTGGCGCGACGAGGACGCCTTTCAGGCGTGGCTCGGCTCGGAGTCCTTCACCTCCGGTCACCGCTCGGCCGCCGAGCGCACCGGCGGCGCCGCGCCGCGACCCGTGGCCACGCACAGCGAGGTCTGGTCCTACGTCCGCGCCGGAGGGTCGAACTCCGGCTCCTGAGCGGGGCCGGCGCCGACGCTTGCGCTACTTGCTCTCGGCCGGCAGCGACTCGTACAGTCAAACCCCCGGAGCAACGCCTCTGCGGGTGGGGATCACGTCCCGCCACCCGGAGGTTGTTCATGTCACCCGGTTCTCTGTTCGCCTCCCGCGACTTCCGGCTGCTGTTGGCCGGCCAGACCACGAGTCAGCTCGGCACCCAGGTCAGCTCCGTCGCGCTGCCGCTGCTCGCCGTTCTCGCCCTGCAGGCCACCGCCTTCGAGGTGGGCCTGATCAACGCCGCGTCGACCGTGGCGTTCGCGCTCGTCGGCCTGCCCGCCGGGGTCTGGCTGGACCGGATGCGCCGACGCCCCGTCCTCGTCGCCAGCGACGGGCTGCGGGCCGTGGTGCTGGCCACGATCCCGATCGCCGCCGGGCTGGGCGTGCTGTCGGTGGCCCAGCTGGTGGTCGTCTCGTTGCTCACCGGGTTCGGCCGGGTCTTCTTCGACGTGGGCTACCGCAGCTACCTCCCCTCGGTGATCGGCCGCGACCGGGTACTGGCCGGCAACGCCTCGCTGGAGTTCGTCCGGGCATCGGGACAGGTGGTCGGCCCTGGCCTCGGTGGAGCGCTGGTCAGCGTGGTGAGCGCGGCCAACGTGGTGCTCATCCAGGCGGTCACCTTCGCGGTGTCCGCCCTCACCCTCCTCGGCGTTCGGAGCTCAGAGCCACCGGCCGCGGTCGACGCCTCCCGGCCCCGGCTGTCCGCGCAGATCCGCGACGGACTCCGGTTCGTCTGGTGCCACCCCCTGCTGCGGGCCACCGCGGCGGCGAGCGCCGCCAGCAACCTGTCCTTCGCGCTGGCCTCGGCGGTCACGATCCTGTTCATGTCCCGCACCCTGGGGCTGTCCCCGGCGGCGATCGGGCTCATCCTCGCCGGCGGGTCCGGTGCGGTGATGGTAGGCGCCGCCCTGACCACCAGGGTCGCCAAGGCCATCGGCTCGGCCCGGCTGATCTGGCTGAGCCTCGCCGTCACCAGCCCGCTGACGGTTCTCGGTGTGCTGGCGCAGCCCGGCTGGGGGGTGATCCTCCTGCTGGCCGGGATGATCGCCGGCGAGCTCGGGCAGATCGTCTACGCGATCACCAGCGTGAGCCTGCGGCAGCACATCTGCCCCGACCACTTCCTCGGCCGGGTCAACGCCACCATGACGGTGCTGATCATGGGGCTGTTCCCGGTGGGCGCGCTCGTCGGTGGCGTCCTCGGCGATCTGGTCGGGATCCGGACGACGCTGCTGGTCGCCAGCGCCGTCCTGGGCCTGGCCCCCGTCGTGCTCTACTTCGCCCTCCGGCAGGTTCGCGACATCGAGGACGTAGGACCTGGTTGACCGAGACCTACTCGTCCCGGTGCGCGTCACGCCGGGCGGCGTCGAGCCGTCGCCGGGCCTCGGCCAACGCCTTCACCGCGTCCCGCTGCCGGGACTGCGCCTGGGTGAGATAGCGCTGTGCCGTGACCTTGTCCCGCCGCGCCTCGATCCGCTGCGAGTCGAGCGAGTCGACCCGGTCGGTGGCCGCCTCCATCGCTCCCTCCGCGTCGGCCAGCTCGAACTCGGCCTGCCAGTGAGCCGACTCGGCGGCAGCCAGCTCCTCCTCGGCTTGGTGAAGCGCCGAGCGGACGCCGAGGTGATTGCCGGACGTTGGAGTCGGGTCGTCGTCCTCGGCCGGCTCGGTCGCCACCAGCTCGATCACCCGAAGGCCCGCTACCGCCCGGCGGCGGGCGGCCAGCTCGTCCTCGACGACAGGCGGCTCGTCCTCCCCGACCGGTTCCGCCGGGATCTCGACGGGTCGCAGCTCCGTCTGCCCGGTCTGCGGGACCCGGGGTCGCCGGCCGAAGCCGCTGTGCGAGAGGGGCCGCACCAGCCGGCCGTTGCGGATGGTCAGGGCTCCGGCCAGGTCGACCAGGGCGGCCTGCAGCGTCGCCTCGACCTCGGCCAGGACGGCCGGCGTCAACCGGACTCCCGCCTCATCGGCGTGGGCCTGGGCCCGGTCGAGGAGGTCGGCGATCAGCAGCCGCCGCTGCTCCGCGAGGTGGCGGAAGTCCGGGTACGCGAGCTCCGTCTGCGCCTCGCGCAGCTGGCGGCCCAAGGTGGACAGCCGCTGCATCGCGTTGCTGTCCCGGGCCAACAGGTTCACCAGCCAGGCGCTGCGGGTGGGCCGACGCAGATGCTGCAGCCGTTCGGCGATCTCCCGGCTGCCGGCCGCGCGGGCCTGCCGAACCAGCTCGTTGCGGGCCGCGACGAAGTTGGTCGGAGGCAACACGTACAGCTCGCGGACGATCTCGTCCAGCTCCTGCCCCGTCATGTGCACACCATCCGGGGGCCAAATCTAGTGGTCGCGCCCGGAAATGGCGCAGCCGCACGGTCCCCTCAGGACGCGACGGCCAGCTCCCAGGGCCCTCCGTCGGCGCAGCAACCGCCGGACACGGCGAGACAGTCGATGACGAAGGCGTGCCGCAGCAGATCCGGAAGCTCGCAGGCGGGGTTCGTGCACTCGAGGGTCCGGTCCCCGTGAACCACCAGCGTGCCGTGGCAGTGGTCGAGGTCGAGGCCACAGTCCGGACATCTGCTCATGGGACTTGTTGTAACAGCCGCTCCCGACAGATCGCGGGATTGCCACGGGCGTGTTGCGATTCTTTGTTCGATTCGGGTCAGCCGCGCTTCTTGGGCGGACGCGCCCCGCGCCCGGCCGACGCCGGCTCCTTGAGCTTCTTCTTGGCCGAGGCGGCCGGCTCGCCGACCCGCCGACGTGCGCCGTTGCCGTTCGGCTGGCGTTGCTTGGCCGCCTCGATGCTGGCCCGCAGGGCGCTCATCAGGTCCGGCGGTGCCGCACCCGGACCGACCTCCGGAGTGGGAGCACGACCCGTCGCCTTGGCGTCGATCAGGGCGGTCAGGGTCTCCCGGTGGACGTCGCGGTATCGGGCCGGGTCCAGCTTCTCGTCCGCCAGCGAGTCGATCAGCGCCTCGGCCATGGCGAGCTCCTGGGTGGGGGAGACCCACTCGTCGTCCTCCGCCAGGAACGGGAACGTCGGCTGGCGGACCTCGTCCGGCCAGAGCATCGTGGCCAGGACGAGCACGTCGCCGTGCACCCGGAGCACCGCGATGATCTCGCGGTCCCGCAGCCGCACCTTGGCCAGCGCGATGCGGCCCATCTTGCGCAGGGCGTCCCGCATCAGCCGGTAGGCCTTGGCTCCCTGCTTCTCGGGCTCCACGTAGTAGCTGCGGTCGAAGTAGATGGGGTCCACCGCACCGGCAGGCAGGAAGGAGACGATCTCGATCGAGCGCGACGTCTTGGCCGGCAGCGCAGCGAGGTCGACATCGCTCAACACCACCAGCTCACCGGTGGTCGACTCGTACCCTCGACCGATCTCCTCGAAGGGCACCTCGGCGCCGTCGATCGAGCAGACCCGCTTGTACTGCACCCGGCCACCGTCGTTGACGTGGATCTGCCGGGACGGGATGTTCTTGCTCTCCGTCGCGACATAGAGGGCGACGGGGATCGTCACCAGGCCGAAGGAGATGGTGCCTCGCCAGACCACCCGCATCGCCGTATCCCCTCCGAGCGCAATCCCGTCGACCCAGCTATTTCGCTGGTATGTTCCATTATTGCAGTCATCTTGGTAAATACCCAGACTGCGGGAAACCTATCGCGACTAGGGCGTCGGCTCGCCTCCGACTCGGGTGTAGCTGAGCGGGAAGTCGACCTGCCACGTGTGGCCGTCGTCGTAGGAGGTCTCCCAGGCGCCGTCGATCCGGTTGCCCTCCTCGGCGATCGTGCCGACGTAGCGCTGACTGAACTCCAAGGAGGAGAAGTCCGGCTCCGTGCGCAGCAGCGTCCAGGTCCGATCCTCCAGGCTCATCCGGTAGAGCCGAACGACCCCCCGCGAGTCGAAGTAGTGCTGGAGGTAGCCGTCCTCAGTCGGCGCGATGATCATCAGGCCGTCGGGGTACTCCGGCAGCGGGCTCAGGGCGCGCTGAACCAGGACGGTGCCTCGCAGATCCCACTCGAAGGTGCAGTGGCCCGGCGGTGCGTCCGGCACTTCCACCTGCGCGATCCAGTCCCCGACGAGAACGTCCAGAGCGGCCAGCCGGTCGTCGCGCTCCTCCGCTGCCATGAGTCCTCCTGCTTCAGTGATCGTCCGGTTGGACCTCACTATGGCAGTAGCGGGAGATGCACTGTGCTGTTCCGGCGATACTGTCGGCTGATGCCGAAGCATCCCCAGCCGGAGTTCCTGCAGCCACGGGTGCGGGTCGACGGGCCCGTCCGGCTGGCCGCTCCGAACCCGGCATGGGCCGAGCAGTATGCCCGCGAGGAGGAGCGGATCCGGGCTGCTCTGGGCCCAATGGCGGTGCAGGTCGAACACGTTGGATCGACCTCAGTGCCGGGACTGGCGGCGAAGCCGATCATTGACATCGTCTTGACGGTTCCCGACGCCGCCGATGAGGCCGCCTACGTGCCCGACCTTCAGGCGGCCGGCTATGTGCTCCAGATCCGTGAACCGGACTGGTACGAGCACCGGCTCCTGCGCGACCGCAATCCCGACGTCAACGTGCATGTATTCACCGTGGGCTGCCCGGAGGTGGACCGGATGCTGGCGTTTCGGGACCGACTGCGGACCCGGCCGGAGGAGCGCGAACTGTACGAGCGGACCAAACGGGAGCTGGCCGCGCGACGCTGGGACTACGTACAGGACTACGCCAACGCGAAGTCGCCGGTGGTGGACGGGATTATCTCCCGATCGCCGACGGCCCAGCAATCCGATGGGTAGCCTGCATCGAAACCAATCGTGGGGCAGCCCGCAGACCTGTCCGCTGGGCGGGCGTCTGCGTGGCGCACCTCGGGGAACGCGTCATGTCGATCGGACGATTTCGGGGGAGCAGTATGTCTGAAGATCAGCCACGTGGTATCAGCCGTCGCCGCTTCCTGCAGGGGACAGCTGCCGCCTCGCTCGGATCAGCGGCCACCGCGGCCGGGATTCCGTCGGCGGCCGCGGACCCGATCCTGGAAGTCGACCTGCACGGCGCCGGGCTTCGGGGCCTAGAGCTGGTGCTCGACGAACCCAATGCCGAGGGTCGCTTCGGGTACATGTTCAAGGGCCAGGCTCCGCTCGGCGCCTCGGAGGATCTGCTCACAGCCCTGGGTCAGACCATGGAGGAGCAGCCGGTCATCGGCACCGACCTCACCGACCCGAAGACCGGTGAGCCGGTACTGAACAGCGACGGCAGCGCGGTCGTGGTCAACAAGGACCACAACGACTCCCTGGGCGAGAACCCGAACCCACTGCTGACGTCGGGCTTCACCTTCGTCGGCCAGTTCGTCGACCACGACATCACCTTCGACACCACGACCCTCAGCGAGCAGCATTCCGATCCGAAGGCCACGACCAACTTCCGGACGCCCCGCTACGACCTCGACTCCATCTACGGGCGGGGCCCGAGCAAGGACCCCCAGTTCTACGACCCCAAGGACCGGGACAAGTTCCTGATCGTCAAGCGTCCGTACAGCGAGATCAGGGGCGTCCCGACCAACTCCGACGTGGTCTACGACGTGCCGCGCGACGCCAACGGCAAGGCGATCATCGCGGACCCCCGTAACGACCAGACGCTGATCCTGTGCCAGCTGCACGTGGCCCTGCAACTGTTCCACAACAAGCTCGTGGATC
>DASQVF010000046.1:0-5993 GCA_035640915.1 Propionibacteriaceae bacterium | reverse complement strand
CGCCGGTCACCGGTCGACCGAGCCGGCCCAGCAGCTCGCGCTGGACAAACTCGGGCTGACCCCCATACTTGATCTTGGTCTGCGGTTGGGTGAGGGCACCGGTGCTCTCCTCGCCCTGCCGGTGCTGCGGTCTGCGGGGCTGCTGCTGGCCGAGATGGCGCTGCTGTCGGATCTGGACTCGGGGGGATAGCGAACGCAATGGCGCTGGAGGGGCTGCGGTTGGCGGCGGGAACGCTGACCGTCATTCCGTCAGGACCGATTCCGGAGATCGACCGCCCGATGGCGGCCCGCGCGATGATGATCGCGCCACTGGCGGTGGTACCCGTGGCCCTGGTCGCCGTGGTTGTCAGCTGGGTGACCAGCGCGGCCGAGCTGCCCGAGCTCGTCGTCGGGCTGCTGGTCGTCGGCACCCTCGCCCTGGGCAGCCGCGGCATGCACCTGGACGGGCTGGCCGACACGGTCGACGGCCTGGGCTCGGGCTGGGACCGGGACCAGGCGTTGCAGATCATGGCCCGGGGCAACACCGGGCCGATGGGCGCGGCGGCCCTGGTGATCATCATCGGCCTGCAGGCGGCGTCGATCGGCCGGATCGTGGTGGACCTCCCCAGTGCGCTCTTCCTCGGCGCCGTCATCTGCGCCTCGCGGTGCGCGCTGACCCTGACCTGCCGGCACGGCGTGCCGGCGGCGAAGAACCAGGGCCTCGGCGTGGCGGTGGCCGGCTCGGTGCCGTTGATCGCGGCGTTCCTGGCCTGGCTGGCGGTGGCGGTGGTGCTCGGCGTGAGCCAGGTCCTGATCGGCGGCAGCTACGCCACCGGCGCGATCTCTGCGGTGGTGGCCGGGCTCGGGGTGCTGCTCCTGGTCTGGCGCTGCCAGCGCCGGCTCGGCGGGGTGACCGGGGACGTGATGGGCGCCGGGATCGAGGTCGCCCTGACCATCATGCTGGTCGGGCTCGCGGTATGAGCGCGGTGTGCCGGTCCTAGCCGGCGTCCTTGCGGCCTTTCGTCGTCGTTGCGCCCGATATAGAGGGCGCAACGACGAGGAAGGGGCGCAAGCGCGGAACGGCGGGCTAGAGCGGCAAGGCGCGGCCGGCGACCATCAGGATCACCTCGTCGCTGGCCTCCGCCACGGCCTGGTTGAGGCCGCCCAGGTGGTCGGCGAAGATCCGGCCCGACCGGTGCTCCGAGACCAGCCCGAGGCCGACCTCGTCGGTGACCGCCACGGCGGTGCGCCGGCAGGATCGCCAGGCGTCCACCAGATCGGTCACCTGGTCGGCGACCGCGTCGCTCCACGCCTCGGCCGGCGCACTCCATGCCTCCAGCCGGTCCAGCACCGCCGTCAGCCAGCTGCCCAGCGAGTCGATCATGACCGCCTCGCCGGCCGCGGCCCGCAGCGCGCCGGGCAGGTCGCCGGTCTCCACCGTGGTCCAGTGCGCCGGCCGGCGGGCCTGGTGCAGCGCGATCCGGCCGGCCCATTCCGGGTCGGTCGTGGGGTCGGCCGGCGGTCCCGGCGCCAGGAAAGTGACCGCGGCCTGGTCGGCCAGCAGCCGCTCGGCGTACCCGGACTTGCCGGACCGGGTGCCGCCGGTGACCAGGATCCGTCGCGAGGCCATGGCGGATGAGCCTAGCGATCGGCTGCGGACTGGCCCTCGGCTACGCGGCCGACGCCCTGGTCGGTGATCCGCGACGGTTCCACCCCGTCGCGGGCTTCGGCACCCTGGCCACCCGGCTGGAGCGCGTGACCTACCGGGACCGCCGGGACGTCGGGGTCGCCTACGTCGCGCTGTTGGTGGGCGGGACGGCGGGTCTCGGGGTCGGACTGGCGCGCGTCGTTGGTCGCTCGGCGGTCCGGACGGTCCTGGGAACCGCGGTGGCGACCTGGGCCGTGCTCGGCGGGCGGTCGCTGCGCCGGGAGGCGACGACCATCGCCGAGCAGCTGGCCGCGGGCGATCTCGGCGCCGCGCGGGTCCAGCTGCGCAACCTGGTCGGCCGGGACACCGCCGAGCTCGGGCCGGACGAGATCGCCCGAGCCACGGTGGAGTCGGTGGCCGAGAACACCTCCGACGCGGTGGTCGCTCCGCTGTTCTGGGGTGCGGTGGCCGGGATACCGGGCCTGCTCGGCTACCGGGCGGCGAACACCATGGATGCCATGGTCGGCCACCGCACGCCCCGCTACGCCCGGTTCGGCTGGGCGGCCGCGCGGCTGGACGATCTGGCCAACTGGATCCCGGCCCGGCTGGCCGGGTCGGCCGCCGTCCTGGCGGCGCCGCTGGTGGGTGGGTCACCGGCGGCGGCCTGGCGGACGGTCCGAGACGACGCCGGGCAGCATCCGAGCCCGAACGCCGGCGTGGTGGAGGCGGCGTTCGCCGGTGCGCTGGGGGTTCGGCTGGGCGGCCGCAACGTGTACGGGGGCCGGGTGGAGGACCGCGGCGTCCTGGGGGACGGCCGCGCGGTCGGTGTCGGCGACATCAGGCGGGCCAACCGGCTGGCCCGCATCGTTTCCGGCCTCGGCCTCGCCCTCGCCGTGGTGGTCCGGCTCATCGCTGCTGCCCGACGCCCCGCCGCCTCACAACCATCCGCCCTCGCAGGCTCGGGCTCCCGCCAGACCCATCCACGCTCGGCGGCGGGGCGTCGAACAGCAGCGCCGAACCGGAGAAGGCGACGGTGATGACGATCCTCATCCTCGGCGGGACATCGGAGGCTCGGGCGCTGGCCGCTGCCTTGGTTCACGCGGGCAAGGACGTGCTCACGTCACTGGCCGGGCGGGTGAGCGAGCCCGCGCTGCCCGCCGGCTGGGTGCGGATCGGCGGGTTCGGCGGGGTGGCCGGACTCGCCGCGTTCCTGCGGGCCGAGGGCATCACCGCGATGGTGGACGCCACCCACCCGTTCGCCGCCCGGATCGGTGCCAACGCCGCGGCGGCCGCCGACCAGACCGGGGTTCCGCTGCTGCGACTGGAGCGTCCGGGCTGGGCCGATCATCCCCGGGCCGGGTCCTGGACCTGGGTGGCCGACGCCGACGCGGCGCGGGACGCGGCCCTGCCGTACGACCGGCCGTTCCTGACCACCGGACGCCAGTCCCTGGCGGCGTTCCTGGGTTGGGCCGACCGGCACGTGCTGGTCCGGGTGGTCGACCCGCCGGAGACTCCGGTTCCCGCGCGGTGGACGGTGGTCACCGCCCGCGGTCCGTACCCCTACGCCGACGAGCGCCGGCTGATGATCGACTTCGGGGTGGACATCCTGCTGACCAAGGACTCCGGCGGGTCGGCCACCGCGGCGAAGCTGGACGCCGCCGGTGATCTCGGGATCCCCGTGGTGGTGATCGCCCGCCCGGCGCGGCCGGCCGGCGTATCCACCGTCACGAATGTGGTTGACGCCCTGGCCTGGCCGGCGCTGGGCCGACCGGATCCAGGGTCCGCTTGATCGCCGCCAGCCGGTGCCGGAGGTCGTCCGCGTACGCCTTGGGCACGTACGCGCGCCGGGCGTACAGCTGCGCGTAGCGGTCGACCAGCTCCGGGTGGGTACGGCGCAGCCAGGTGAAGAACCACTCGCGAGTGCCGGGGCGCAGGTGCAGGGCGATGCCGCTGATGCTGGTGGCCCCGGCTGCGGTGAGCTGCCGGACCAGTGGCTCGAGGTGGGCGTCGGAGTCGGTGAGGTAGGGCAGGACCGGTGCCACCAGCACCCCGCAGGGCAGGCCGGCGGCCCGGATCCGTCGGATCAGGTCCAGACGGGCGCGCGGGGTCGGCGTACCCGGCTCCAGGGTGTGGTGCAGCTCCTCGGACAACAGGGCCAGCGAGATCGAGACGCTCACCTTCACCCGGCTGGCCGCCTCGCTGAGCAACGGCAGGTCCCGGGCGAGCAGGGTGCCCTTGGTCAGGATCGAGAACGGCGTCCGGCTGCCGGCCAGGGCGCTGATCACCGGCGGCATCAGCCGATAGCGGCCCTCGGCGCGCTGGTAGGGGTCGGTGTTGGTGCCCATGGCCACGTGCTCGTGGGTCCAGCTCGGCCGGGCCAGCTCGCGGCGGAGCACGTCGGGGAGGTTGGTCTTGACCACGATCTGCCGGTCGAAGTCGGCCCCGGCGTCGAGGTCGAGGTAGGTGTGCGTGTTGCGCGCGAAGCAGTAGACGCAGCCGTGGCTACAACCCCGATAGGGGTTGATCGTCCAGCGGAACGGAACCTGCGACGCTTCCGGCACCCGGTTGAGCGCCGAGCGGCAGCGGACCTCGTGGAAGGTGATCCCGGCGAACTCCGGGGTCTGCACGCTGCGGACCAGACCGGCCATGGTCTGCAGCCCGGGCAGCGCGTTCGGATCCTCCGCCGTCAGCGTCTGCCCCTGCCATCGCATGTCTTCGATTCGAACACACGTTCGCTCAGTGGTCAACCAGCGGTCGAGGATCGCTAGATTCGTGCCGTGATCGACAACCTCCGAGCCCGGGTCAACGACGTCATGCCCGGCCTGCGCGCCGACCTGGAGGAGCTGGTGCGCATCGAGTCGGTGAGCGCGGATCCGGCCCGTCACGACGAGGTACGCCGTAGCGCGGCCGCCGTGCTGCGGCTCTTCGCCGCCGAGGGGTTCACCGGGAAGCTCTGCGAGGCCGACGGCGGGTTGCCGGCGGTGATCGCCCACAAGGGCGGGCCGGCCGGTGCGCCCACGGTGCTGCTCTACGCCCACCACGACGTGCAACCGGAGAACGACCACGCCGACTGGGACTCCCCACCGTTCACCCCGACAGAGCGCAACGGCCGGCTCTATGCCCGCGGCGCGGCCGACGACAAGGCGGGCATCATCGCCCATCTCGGTGCGGTGCGGGCCTGGGGTGATGACCTCCCCGTCTCCGTGGTGCTCTTCGTCGAGGGGGAGGAGGAGGTCGGGTCCGGCACCCTGTCGGCGCTCCTGGCGGCCCACGCCGACGAGCTGCGCAGCGACGTGATCGTGATTGCCGACTCGAGCAACTTCGACATCGGCGTTCCGGCGTTGACCACCACGCTGCGTGGCCTGGTGGAGGTCGATGTCGACGTGCGCACCCTCAGCCACGCCGTCCACTCGGGCATGTGGGGCGGGCTCGTTCCCGACGCCTTGATGGCGCTGTCCAGGCTGATCGCCAGCCTGCACGACGACCGGGGCAACGTCGCCGTGGCGGGCCTGCACTCAGGTCCGGCCGCGCCGGTCGACTACCCCGAGGAGCGACTGCGCGCGGAGTCCGGCGTCGTCCCGGGCGTGCAGTGGATCGGGGACGGCTCGGCCGTCGAGCGGCTGTGGACCAAGCCGGCACTGACGGTCACGGGTCTCGACGCACCCAAGGTCGAGGGCGCCTCCAACACGCTCGTGCCGGCAGCGCGGACGAAGCTCTCGCTGCGCATCGCGCCCGGGGACACCACCGCCAACGCCCTGGCGTGTCTGACCAAGCACGTGGAGGAGCACGCGCCCTGGGGCGCCGAGGTAACGGTGACGCCGGTCGGCACTGGCGAGGCCACCAGCATCCACGCCGTCGGACCGGCGTACGACGCTGCCCGCGCCGCGTTCGCCGAGGCCTGGGACGGCACCGAGCCGATCGACATGGGCGTTGGCGGGTCGATTCCGTTCATCGCCGAGTTCCTGCGAGCCTTTCCCGAAGCCAGCGTGCTGGTCACCGGAGTCGAGGACCCCGACACCCGCGCCCACGGCGCCAACGAGGGCCTGCACCTCGGGGAGTTCGCGCGCGCCGTCCTCGCCGAGACCCTGCTGCTGCGCAACCTCGCCCACCACTGACCATCGGCGGGGTCAGCCGACCGGGGCGCCCTCCGGTGCCGGCACGGCGCGCTCGGCCAGCCACGCGGTCCACCGGGGCTCGTCTCGGGCGATGACCGACTCCGCGTCGTCGCCGTAGAGGTAGAGCCAGATGGAGATACCGGTGGTCTCGCCGGTGCCCTCGGCCGCGAGAAGAGCGGTCCCGGGCAGGGGCGCGTCGAGCAGCAGGCTGATCCGGAAGCCGGGCTCACAGTCCACGACGGTGCCGGCCA
>DASQVF010000045.1:0-3890 GCA_035640915.1 Propionibacteriaceae bacterium | reverse complement strand
TTCCCCGACTAGAAGGTTTCGCTGGCCAATACGCTGACCCCGCCGATGCCGTCGGCTCCGGTCGCGGCGCCGTACAGGATCACCCGGTTGCCGACCCCGCGGGCTCGGGCCAGGTGCAGATTCTCGTGTCGCAGTGCGCCGACACACAGCGCGTTGACCAGCGGGTTCCCCAGGTAGCTGCGGTCGAAAACGGTCTCCCCGCCGATGTTGGGCAGACCCAGACAGTTGCCGTAGCCGCCGATCCCGGCCACCACGCCCGGCAGCACCCGTGCGGTGTCCGGCTCGCCAAGCGGGCCGAACCGGAGCGAGTCCATCACCCCGATCGGCCGGGCCCCCATGGCCAAAACGTCGCGGACGATGCCCCCGACGCCGGTGGCCGCGCCCTGGTAGGGCTCGACGTAGCTCGGGTGGTTGTGCGACTCGATCTTGAAGGTCACCGCGTAGCCCTGGCCGATGTCGACCACTCCGGCGTTCTCGCCGATCCCGGCCAGCAGCTTGCTCAGCGGGGTCTCCGACGGCAGGTCGCCGAACTGGCGCAGATGCACCTTGGAGGACTTGTACGAGCAGTGCTCGGACCACATGACGGAGTACATGGCCAACTCCGACGACGTGGGCCGGCGGCCCAGGATCTCCCGGATTCGGGCGTACTCGTCAGCCTTCAGGCCGAGCTCGGCCCAGGGCTGCGCCTGATCTGGGGTCCCCCGGGCGTTGTCGACGGTGTCAACCACGGGGCAACGCTACCGACTCCTCCGCCGAGCGGCCCGCGCGTCAACAAGGCGGTCACTCGTGCCGGGACTACCCGGCATCTGTGCCCAGCTCGTCGCCCAGAACCAGGCCAGCGGCGAGATCAGCGTGAGGGTCGCGATGAGCCACACGTAGATGCCGCCGTCGTTGACCAGCGTGCCGAGTACGCCGGTGGCCATGACCGCATGCACCACCAAGCCCAGGGTGTCGAACTCCTTCCCCACCGCCGGCACCAGGAACCGGATGGCCACCACCCAGACCGTCACCCCCAGGATGATCGACGCCACTCCGTACGGGTTCGCGATCGTCTCCCAGGAGGCGACCGCCTTGCGGGCGACCACGTCCACGGCGTCGCCGTCCAGGATCCGCTGCACGAAGTTGCCCAGGTGACTGCGCCGGTCCGGCCCGCGGGCCCAGTCGAGTACCGAGATCAGACCCACGGCGATCACGGCAGCACCACCGAGGGCGAGCAACCGTAAGGGGGTCACGCGGATGCCGGACAGCACCAGCACCAGCCAGAGCACCGGCGGGGTCAGGGCGATCACCCCACCGAAGTCGCTGCCCATGGAGGGCCAGCCCTGGCAGATCACGATGCCGAAGCCGACAACGGCGACCGCGACGACCGCCGCCCGGCGCTGTCCGGCAGCCAGCAGCCGATGCGCGAGGTAGCCGGCCAGCAACAGCCCCGTGGTGGCGTACGCGGCGAAGGTGCTGTTGCCGAACCCGTACCAGCGCAGCGCGTCGACCGGGCGGGAGTTGAGCATCGACCCCGACTGCAGCGGTCCACCGAGGGCCGCGTCGGCGGTGAACGCCGCCACCACCAGCGCCGATGCCACGATCACCGGAGGGACCCGCACCAGCCGACTGAGGCCGTACGCCGCCCCGGCCAGCACGGCCCAGGCCACCGCCACGGTCAGGCTCAGGGTCAGCAGCGGGCGGTCGCTGTACTCCCAGGGGACCGTGCCGGTGAGCAGCATCGCTCCCGGCAACGCCGATCCCACCGTGGCCGCCCCGCGGAGCACCCGGGCATTGCGGCGGACGACGGCAACCACTCCGACCGCGACCAGGAGGCCAGCCAGGCCGCCGAGCACGGCGTACGCCGCCGGCATGGTGTCGGACAGGGCGGCCACGGCGGCGAGGTGCTCCGCGACGGCGTCGGCGCTCAGAGTGTCCGGCTCGACAGCCGCCGGTGAGCCGTCGATGGTCGCGGCCGCCGGTGCGCCCGGGCCGGCGCCGAACTCGACCAGGGTGCGGGTCAGGTCGGTCAAGGTGACGATCCCGGTCCGCCGGGTGCTGGCCGAGGTCGCCCAGCCGGGAAAGGTGGTGCCGACCCGGTAGAACACCTGCAACGCCGGATCGTCCGAGCCGGGAGCGGGGCCGATCCCGGTCACGATCAGGGTGCGGGACTCGTCGGTGGCGAGGGCGGAGATCACCTCGTCGGCGCGATCGCCGCCGTCGACCAGGGTGATCGGGCAGGTCGTCGCCATCCCCGCGCGGAGGAACTCCTCGACTGTCGCGTACGCCGGTACCGCTCCGTCCGGCCGGGCGGCCGCCAGCGCCGCTCCCGGTCCGACCGCCGCCACACAGCCGCTCGCAGCGCCGGCCAAGGTGCCCAGGCGGGCATCGCCGCGCCGGGCCGCGGCGGCCGCCGTGAAGTCGGCCCAGCGGTCGACCTTCCCGCCGGTCACCGTCACCGCGCAGTCGCCGCCCACCGTGGTGCGACGGCCGGCGCCCAGGGTGGCCCAGCCGGCGGCCGCGCACTCCCCGACGTAACGGGGCCGGATGGCGATCGCCCCGGCCTGCACCTCGCTCGCTCGACCCTCGATCACCCGGCGGTCCACCTCGGTCAGCTGGGGGCGCCCGGTCACCCCGACGACCACCACCTGGTCGGTGAAGACTGGCGAGCGCTCCGGCGGCTCGGACAGCGTCGAGATCCAGCGGAGTCCGGCGAACACCCCGGCCAGAAGGAGCAGCAGCGCGACCCAGCGCGCACGGGACCGCACCAGCGTCAGCGGCTACACGCGCGCGGAGAGAAAGGTCAGCACGCTGGTGAAGAAGGGGCGCCCGTCGGTCGTCGGTCCGGTCAGCGGGTCGACGTTGTGCTCGGGGTGCGGCATCAGTCCGACCACGTTGCCGCGCTCGTTGCAGATGCCGGCGATGTCGCGGCGGGCGCCGTTGGGGTTGCCGTTGAGGTAGCGGAAGACCACCCGGCCCTCGCCCTCCAGCCGGTCCAGCGTGGCCTCGTCGGCGACGTAGGCGCCCTCCCCGTTCTTGAGCACGATGGTGATCTTCTGGCCGCGATCGAAGTCGCGAGTCCAGGTGGTGTCGACCGACTCGACCCGCAGGTCCTGGTCCCGGCAGACGAAGGTCTGGACGTCGTTGCGGACCAGCGCGCCCGGCAGCAGGTGGGCCTCGCAGAGGATCTGGAACCCGTTGCAGATGCCCAGCACCGGCATCCCGTCCTCCGCGGCCTTGATCACC
Source organism: Propionibacteriaceae bacterium (assembly GCA_035640915.1). GTDB lineage: Bacteria > Actinomycetota > Actinomycetes > Propionibacteriales > Propionibacteriaceae > Microlunatus. Next base: position 665 of record DASQVF010000045.1, on the reverse strand, counting down.
TCCGTCATCACCGGGGCGAACCGGGAGATCGCGCCGCAGCGCAGGTAGTCCCCGTAGGAGAACCCGCCGGGCAGGATGACCGCGTCCACACCGTTCAGGGTGTGGTCGCCGTGCCAGAGCGGGACCGCCTCGGCTCCGGCCAACGCCACCGCCCGCAGCGCGTCGTGGTCGTCCAGCGAACCCGGGAAGGTGACGACGCCGATCCGGGCGGTCATCGGGTGGCGGGCTGGGGGTCGGCCTGGGCCGCGGCCGTCTCGGCCGTCCCGGTCTCCGGTCCCGCGGGCTCGTCCGCGCTGTCGGCGGTCGGCTCCGCCGATTCCGCCGACTCACCCGGTTCCGGGTCGGGCTCCACTCGGACGGTGAAGGTCTCGATCACGGTGTTGGCCAGCAGCGTCTCGGCGGCTCGGCGTACCTCCGCCATCCGCTCGTCGGTCAGCTCCCCCTCCAGCTCCAGCTCGAACCGCTTGCCCTGGCGTACGGACACGCCGGCGAAGCCGAGCCGGTTCAGCGCCCCGGTGACCGCCTTGCCCTGCGGGTCCAGGATCTCCGGCTTGGGCATCACATCGACCACCACTCTTGCCATGCCGGACAGTCTAGGGAGCAGAGGTCGTAGACGAGCGGAGGAGGCAGCTCCGGGCACATGCCTCGCGGAGCGTGCGTCTGGT
>DASQVF010000044.1:0-5504 GCA_035640915.1 Propionibacteriaceae bacterium | reverse complement strand
GCCGCGCGGTAACCGTGCATCCGGGCCTGGTTGAAGCCGATCTCCGGTGAGGCGCCGAGGTACCCGATGCGGACGTGGCCCAGCCGGAGCAGGTGCTGGGTCGCCGAGAATCCGCCGGAGAAGTTGGTCGCCCCGACACTCGTCACCTCCCGGCGCGGCAAGCTGGCCGGGTCCAGCACTACCACGGGCAGCCGGGACCGGCTGAGCGCAGACAGGTCCCCGTGCCGGACGTCGTCGACCACGTCGAGAACCGCGGTCCGGCCCCGGCGGGCCAGGCTGCGGACCCATTCCGCGGACGGCTGGCCGTTGCCGCCGCGCCGCTGCCGCGCTCGGATGGTGATGGCAAGCGTCACTCCGGCCTCGGTCGCCTCCTCGGCGACGCCGCGGAGGAGCTCCAGCGTGTAGCTGGTCGGCTCACCGTGGAACACCAGCTCCACCGTCTGGGTTTCCTCAGCGGTGCCCGCGGAGTCGGTCCGGCGGGCGACGTACTGGTGCTCCTCCAGCAGGGTCTGGATCCGGGCGCGGGTCTCGGCGCCGACATCGGCCCGCCCGTTCACCACCTTGGAGACGGTGGCGACCGATACGCCGGCCGACGCGGCGACCGCGGCCAGACTCGGCGGCTTGTCCTTGGCTGCCAACCGACCTCCTCGCCGTCGTCTCTAGACCCGGGCCACGGAGCGGCAGTCTACGGGTGTGACCAGCTGCCGGCCGGCATCCACGACCCGCCCGGGGCCGGTCAACCGCACCCGCCCCCGGGCCGGCAGCTCCGTGGCCGAGACGCCGACCAGATCAGACGCTGTCAAGAACTCTCCTCAGAAATCACGCGCCGGCCGCTATAGCGAAACTTTCGAACGCTATCCACCACGGTATGGCCTTGACCAGGCGATTGTCACGGAAAACTTGACACCCACGCAGTACGAAATCTACCGTAAGCGGCAGCGGGCACCGCCGAAATCGGTCGATGCGTCGCGAGCCGGTCGAGCGCCCTCAGTCGGTCGAAGGGCGGTGTCCCGTCGGGTCCTTCGGACCGGCTCAGCACCCAGTGAGAGGATGCCTCATGGATCTGACCCCCACCCGCGACGACAAGTTCTCCTTCGGTCTGTGGACCGTCGGCTGGCCGGCCCGCGACCCGTTCGGCGACCCGACCCGGGGACCGCTGGACCCGATCGAGGCCGTGCACCGGCTGGCCGAGCTGGGCGCGTACGGGGTCACCTTCCACGACGACGACCTGGTGCCGTTCGGCAGCGACACCGGGACCCGGGACAAGATCATCGCCCGGTTCAAGGACGCGCTGGCCGAGACCGGGCTGATCGTCCCCATGGTGACCACCAACACCTTCACCCATCCGGTGTTCAAGGACGGCGCGTTCACCAGCAACGACCGGACCGTGCGCCGGTACGCGCTGCGCAAAATCCTGCGCAACCTCGACCTGGCCGCCGATCTGGGCGCCAAGACCTTCGTCTTCTGGGGCGGTCGCGAGGGGTCGGAGACCGACGCCGGCAAGGACATCCAGGCCGCGCTGGAGCGCTACCGCGAGGGCCTGGACCTGCTCGCCCAGTACGTGATCGACCAGGGCTATGACCTGCGGTTCGCGATCGAGCCGAAGCCCAACGAGCCGCGCGGGGACATCCTGCTGCCGACCGCCGGCCACGCGCTGGCGTTCATCTCCACCCTGGAGCACGCCGACATGGTGGGGATCAACCCCGAGGTCGGGCACGAGCAGATGGCCAACCTCAACTACACCCACGGGATCGCTCAGGCTCTGTGGCAGGGCAAGCTCTTCCACATCGACCTGAACGGGCAGACCGGGCCGAAGTACGACCAGGACCTGATCTTCGGGCACGGCAACCTGCTGAACGCCTTCTCCACCGTCGACCTGCTGGAGAACGGCGCGCCGGGCGGCGGACCCGCGTACGACGGACCGCGGCACTTCGACTACAAGCCGCTGCGGACCGAGGACTTCGGCGGGGTCTGGGAGTCGGCCGCGGCGAACATGCGGACCTACCTGCTGCTCAAGCAGCGGGCGGCCGAGTTCCGCGCCGACCCCGAGGTGCAGGAGGCGCTGGAGGCGGCCAAGGTCGCCGAGCTGTGGCAACCGACGCTGGCCGACGGGGAGACCTACGCCGACCTGCTGGCCGACCGCTCGGCGTGGGAGGACTACGACGTCGACGCCGTCGGCGAACGCGGTCTCGGGTTCGTGCGGCTCAACCAGCTGGCAGTGGAGCACCTCACCGGGGCGCGCTGAGCGACTCCGGGCTGTTCCAGGCCGACCGTTTCTCCGCACAAGGCCAGGAACGGCGGCCGAAACGGCGGTTTTCGCCTACGTTTCTCCGCACCAGGCCACGAACGTGTGCGAATCAGGCTCGGACGCGGCTCCGCTGGTAGTGCCGGCGCCCCTTGGCCCGGTTGCCGCAGCCTTCCATGCTGCACCAGCGCCGGCTGCCGTTCTTGCTCGTGTCGAAGAAGAGCCAGCCGCAGTCGCCCAGGCCCGGACACTCCTTGACCCGGCTGAGCTGGCCGGAGGTCAGCAGCTCCACCGCCGAGCGCAGCACCGGCCACAGCATCCGGTCGAGGGCCGGCGGGTCGGTCCGCCAACCCCAGCGGTAGCCGTCGCCGTCCCGCTCGACCTGGGCATGACCGAAGGCTCGCGCCACCGCTTCGTTCAGGGTGGCCAACTCGGTGGCCGGAGGCTCCGCACCGGCCGCGATGGCGCTGAACACCTCATAGAGCGTCTCGCGGAGCTGGAGCGCCTCGGCGAACGCCTCCTCCGCCGCGGCCGGATGGCGATCCGCCCTCTCGGTCAGGGCCCGTGCGGACCGGTGATCGAGGAGGCCCAGCCGGACTGACCACGCCACCAGGTCGGCGTAGCCGTTCAGGAACTCCTGCGGGTGGTCGCCGTGCCGGGGGTCGACCGTGTTGGCGAAGTTGAGGCAGAGCCGCTCGCCCAGCAGCCGCAGCCCAGCCAGGTCCGCTGAGGGGACGCGCTCCGGCACTTCTAACCTCCCATCAAGCCTTGACCGGTTATAACTCGTCCTCTACCGTACCATCAAACACCGTTTTGATAGTTAGGTGAGTGACGATGACGAGTACCAGCCTGACGTCGAAGCCGGTTGACTCACGGAGCCTGCTGCGGCGAGACCGCGACTTCGCCCGGCTGTGGCTGGGCGAGAGCGTCTCGGCAGTGGGGACCCAGATCTCCCTACTGGCCATCCCGCTCGTCGCCGTTCAGCTGCTGAACGCAACCCCGGGGCAGATGGGCATGCTCGGCGCCCTGGGCACCATCCCGTACCTCCTGTTCGCGGTGCTGGCCGGCGTCTGGGTGGACCGCAGTCGGAAGCGGCCACTGCTCATCGGCGCCCACCTTGCGGAGGCGGCGCTGCTGCTGCTGATTCCGGTGCTCGCCGTGCTCGACGTACTGCGGCTCGGACACCTGTACGCCATCGTGTTCGGTCTTGGCATCGGCAAGGTGCTGTTCGAGGTCGCCTACCAGTCCTACCTCTCCCAGCTGGTCGAGCGGGACGACCTGGTGCAGGCCAACAGCCGGCTGAGTGCCAGCACCTCCGTCGCCGAGATCGGCGGCCCGGGCCTCGGTGGGCTGCTGGTCGGTGCCGTCACCGCGCCGATCGCCGTGGTTGTCGACGCGGTCTCCTTCCTGATCTCGGCGCTGGCGCTGAGCCGGATCCGCCGGTCGGAGCCGGCCCCGGCCGTCGACCGCACCAGGCGCTCGGTCCGCATCGAGGTGGCGGAGGGATTCCGGGAGACCTTCCGCAACCGCTACCTGCTGGCGTTCGCCGGCGAGGCGGCGACCTACAACATGGCGTGGACCGGAATCCACACCCTGCTGGTGCTCTGGGCGGTCCGCGAACTGGGGCTGTCGGCAACGACCCTGGGGTTGCTGCTCTCGGTCGGAAGTGTGGGCGCTCTGTTCGGCGCCCTGCTGACCGACCGGTTGGCCCGGACGGTAGGCGTCGGCCGGGCGATGTGGACAAGTGCCGTCGTCAGCAACCTCGGCGTCCTGCTCATCCCGGCCGCCGCCGGCGACCGGACCGCCGTGCTGCTCGTGCTCGGTACGGCGTTCTTCCTGCAGGGCCTGGGGATGACCGGAACGAACGTGCACACCTACGCGATCCGCCAGGCCGTCACGCCAACGGCCATGCTGGGCCGGGTCAACGCGGCGTACCGGGTGCTGACCTACGGCTTCGTCCCGCTCGGAGCCCTGCTCGGCGGCCTGCTCGGTGAGGCCATCGGTCTCCGGCCCGCGCTGCTGGTCGGTGCGCTGGTGCTATTCCCGTCCTGGTGCTGGCTGTTCTTCTCCCCGGCGCGGTCCCTGCGGACCTTGGCCGCCGCCGGCGCGGTGTCCGAGTGCTCGAATTGAGTCGAGCAGGTTCGGCGGATCGGGCAGAGTTCGGGCGATGACCGATTCCGCCGACGTACGCGCCGCCGCGCGTCGGGTGCTCACGTCCCTCACGGACGACTCGCGCTACTCCCACACCGCTGCTCTCCACGTCCGGGTCGGCGGAGAGGTCGTGGTCGACGAGCATCTGCGCGGGCCGCGGGCCAACGACGTCTTCTCGGTCACTAAGAGCGTGCTGGCCACCGTGCTCGCCCGGCTGGCTGCCGCGGAGCGGCTGCCCGACCTCGACACCCCGGTGTCCGCCGTTCTTCCCGCGCTGCGCCACACCCCGGCGGCCGCTCACACCTGGTGGCACCTGTTGACCATGACCCGCGGGGCACGGACCGACGGGCCCTGGGACGTCGATGCGGTCACCGCGCTCCCCGGCGGCCAGGTTGCCCACATCGCGGCGGCGCCCCAGCTGAACCCACCCGGCCGCCGGTTCCGCTACGACAACGCAGGCACGCACCTGTTGTCCGCGGCCGTCGGCGAGCTGGTCGGGGAGCCGGTCGCCGAGTACGCCGCCCGCGAGCTCTTCGGTCCGTTGGGCATCCCCGACCCGGTGTGGCTGGCCGATCCGGACGGCCACTCGTTCGGGTACGCCCACCTGCGCCTGAGCGCCGCCGATCTCGGCGTGCTCGGACAGCTCTGGCTGGACGGCGGGACCTGGGACGGGCGGACGCTGCTGGATTCGGAGTTCCTCGCCGAGATGACCCGGGCCCACACTTCTGGAGGACCGCCCGAGCACCTGCCGTACGGGTTCCTCACCTGGGTGGACGGGACCAGCCTCATGGCCGGCGGCTGGGCCGGACAGCACCTGCTGGTGCTGCCGGACGCGGCCGCCGTGGTGGTGACCACCGGTGACCCGGGCTTCGATCTGGGCCCGCCGCCCACCGACGATCTGCCGGAAAACTGGCGGCCGGCCCTGGACCTGGTGCGGCGGCACCTGCTACCGGTGCTCGGCCAGGCCGGGAACCGGTAGAACGGGATCAGGCGGGCGCTGCGACGGTGATGATGTTGGACGCCCAGGCCGTGCCGTCCCAGTCGTCGCAGGTGATGATGACCAGCCGGCCGGGGCCGGTCTGGGCGAAGATCTCCTCCGCCTCCCGAG
>DASQVF010000043.1:0-13329 GCA_035640915.1 Propionibacteriaceae bacterium | reverse complement strand
GGCAGCGACTCCAGCACGGTCGTCGAGTCGGACACCGCGGTGGCTCCGCCCTGGGTCGGTGCCTCCAGGCAGGCGAACAACAGCAGACCCGGGAACTCCAGTCGGTAGCTGAGCTCGTGATGCATGCACATCTGCTGGTTGGCCGGCCACTTCATCGAGGAGTACACGGCCTCGGAGTACGCCTGCCGGGGCGCGAACGCCTCCTTCTCCTGGATCAGTCCGTTCGCCAGCCGACGAAAGACGGTCCCCACCTCGGCAGCGTCGGCCAGCGCCAGGCCACGGACCAGGACCGACCCGTGCTCGACGACGGCCGCACGCAGAGCCTCCCGGTGCTCGGCTGCCCAGGTCGGCACGTCCCCGGCTGACTGGACCCACAGCATGGGCGGTTTGCCGGGCTGCAGGTCAATCTCGAGCGGTGGGGCTCCAGACAGGGTGGTCATCTCGGTTCCTCTCGTTGCTGGTTCACAAGGAAGCCATCAGCTCGGCGGAGCGCAACACGGCCAGGGCGGCCTCGGCCGGCCGGGTGCGCAGGAAGTAGTGGCCGCCGTCGGCGAGCTCGTGCAGGGCGACGTGGTCGGCCAGCAGGGCCCAGTCGTGGTAGCGCAGGGGATATGCCGCCGTGTTGGGGTCGTCGGCGGCGACGATGACGGTCACCGGCGCCGACAGCCGGTCCGCCGGTGGAGCGTCCAGGGCGTCGGCGAAGTAGCGGTGGGCCGACACGCAGTCATGCCGGTAGGCAGCACCGACATGCTCGGCCCGTTGCGCGTCGAGCTCACCGAGCTCGGTGTAGCCGATGTCGGAGCTCAGCCGTGCGGCGATCTCAGCGTTGGTTCGCTCGGTCAGCTCGACGATGGCTGCCCGGCGGTCGGCGGAGTCGCCGAGCAGCTGCGCGGCGAGGAAGACCTGCTGCACGTCAGCGCCGCTGGCCTGCAGCCTCCTGGCCGTCTCGACGGCGCAGGCGGCGCCGGAGGAGTGTCCCCACAGCATGACCGTCGTCAGGCCACGCTTGCGGATCTCGTCGACGACCTGATCGGCAACCTGGGAGATGGTCGCGAACGGCTCGCGGTCGGCCGCCAGGTCGTGTCCCGGCAGCTCCACGGCGAGGACGGCCAGCCCGCTGTCCCGCAGTGCGCCGGCCATCGGCTGGAAGTTCACCGCATTGCCGCCGGCGTAGGGGAAGCACACCAGGGCGCTGTCGGAGCCGCCGTTCGACTCCGACAGCTGCTGGAGCACCCCTGACCGTCGCTGCTGTCCTCCGTCGAACACCTCGGCCAGGTCGGCCAGGACCGGATTGCGGGTGACGTCCTTGAGCGACACCGCCCGGTCCAGAGCGAGGGCCAGCTTCACGGCGGACAACGACGTCCCGCCCCGGTCGAAGAAGTGGTCCCGCCGGCCGATCTGCGTTTCCGGGATGCCGAGCACCTTGCTCCACGCAGCGGCCAGCCGCAGCTCCGTCGCGGTCCGCGGCGCGTCGTGGTTCTCCGCCGCCACCCCGAGCTGGGCGGCGAGGGTTGTCAGCTTCTTCTTGTCGATCTTCCCGTTCGCGGTCAGCGGCAGGCTCTCTCGCCAGTGGTAGACGGCCGGCACCATGTACTCGGGCAGCGACGAGCTCAGTCCGTGCCGGAGTAGGTCGACCCGTAGTGGCTGCAGGCTGGAGTAGAAGGCCACCAGGTGTCTGCTCTGGTCGGCCCGCTGAGCGACGACCACGGCTCCGTCACGCACACCGGGCACGGTCAACAGGGCGTTCTCGATCTCCCCGATCTCGATCCGGAAGCCAGAGATCTTGACCTGGTTGTCCCGGCGGCCGAGGAACTCCAGCTTGCCGTCCGGCAACCACCGGCCGTAGTCGCCGCCGCAGTAGAGCCGCTCGCCAGGTCGGTGCGGGTCGGTCAGGTAGGCCAGCCGGGTGCGCTCAGGGTCGTTGACGTACCCGCGGCCGACGCAGACCCCGGAGAAGACGATCGCCCCAGGGGCACCGAGCGGCACGGGGCACAGCTGCTCGTCGACGACGTACACCCGCACGTTGTTGATCGGCCGGCCCAGCGGGACCCGATCCCGGGTCGGCACCCGGTCCATCACCTCGTGGTTGGTGTCGTCGGAGGTCTCGGTCAGCCCGTACGCGTTGACCAGCTTGATGTCGGGCTCGGCCGCGAACCAGCGCTGGGTCAGCTCCTTCTTCAGCGCCTCGCCGGTCACCGAGACGCACCGCAGGTCGGGCAGCTCCCGGGGGTGCAGCTCCAGATAGGAGAGGACGACCTCGAGGTAGGACGGCACGGCCTGCAGGACGGCCACCCGGCCCTGGATGATCTTGTCGATGTACCGCTGGACGTCCAGGATCACCTCCTGCTCGATCAGCAGGGTCCGACCACCGACCAGCAGCCCGGAGACGAGCTGCCACAGCGAGATGTCGAAGCACTGAGGTGCGGTCTGTGCCACGACCTGCCCCTCGCGGATGTCCAGGTCGTCGATCTTGGCGAAGAGATGGTTGAGCATGCCGGCGTGCTCGCACATCGCGCCCTTGGGCTCACCGGTCGAGCCGGAGGTGAAGTAGATGTAGGCAAGCTGGCCCGCTTCGACGCTGACCCCGAGATCACCGTCGGCATGGCCTTCCGTGAAGGCCGCGTCGAGAAGGCAGGTCTGGATCTCGGGCAGCCCCTCGAGGGCCTGATCGAGCGTGGCGGTGCTGCCGGGCTCGGTCAGCACCAGCCTGCACTCGGCCCGGGAGAGCATGGCCGAGATTCGGTCGGCCGGGAAGTGCGGCTCGATGGGGAGGTACACGCCACCGGCCTTGAAGATGGCCAGAACGGCAGCCATCCAGTCCAGGTTGCGCTCGGTGACCACTGCGACGACCCCTTCGGGTCGCAGCCCGCGCGCCAGCAGGGCGCGGCCCAGCCGGTTGGCCCGGGCGTTGAGCTCACGGTAGGTCCACTGCCGGTCGCCGTGCACAGCCGCGATGGCGTCCGGATGGGCTCGCACGCGCTCTTCGAACAGCTCGTGGAACCGGCGGTCCGGCAGCTCCCGAGACGGTCCGGCAAGTCCTTGGAGCTGGAACCGGAGCTCCTCGGCGGCGAGCAGGCTCTGGGTCTGGTGAGCGGCCTCCGGATCGGCGGCGATCAGGGTGAGTGCGGTGAGGTGGTAACCGAGAAGCCGGGTGGCGTAATCCGCATCGATCACGTCGGTCCGGTAGCTCAGCCGCAGGAGGAGTTGGCCGCCGACCGCCGAGATCGCGATCCGCGCCACGGTGTCCGCAGCGAGAGTGCCGTCGCCGCCGGTCGCGTCGAAGACAGTCTCGAAGGAGGGCTCAACCAGGCCCAGCCGGCTTCGGAGGTCATCGACCGGGAAGTTCTGGTGCGACAGCAGCTCGGACTCGGCCCGACGGACGCCCAGCAGCACGGTCCGCCAGGAGTGGGACTCCGTGCTCAGTCGGAGGAGAAGCGGATCGGGGCGCCCTTCGGCGACGTAGCCGGTCACCACCTCGTGCTCACCGGACAGCGCGGAGAGCACCTTGGCGTGGGCGGCGAGCAGCATGGTGCCGAGCGGCACCGGCAGTTCGTCCGCCAGCCGCTGCAACCGCCCCGCGAGGTCGTCCGGGACGGCGGCCTCGTGCGCCGCGACGCCCGGCACCGGATGCAGTGTCCAGCGCGGGATCGTCGTGAACCCGCCGACGAGGAGCGCATCGCGCCAGAACTCCGCGCTGGCGGCGGCTGACTGTTCCATCGAGTTCCCCTTAGCTCCATGACCATGGCTCGGGCGGCAGAAGTGTGTGGTCATCTTTGGATCACCAGCACGAAGGGTTTGGACGTCACGCCGGAGGTGGGGTCCAGCACCCGAAGCTGGTACCGGCCCGGCTGTCCGAACTCGACGAAGGCGGTGAACTTGCCCGATCGATCGGCCTTGCTGGGCAGCGGGAAGGCCAGCCACCGGCCTGCCTCCCGGCGCTGCAGCTGCAGCAAGGTGTCCGCTCCGCCCCGGTACACACCGGAGATCCGAACGGTCTGGAAGGGTTTGGCGGAGAAGGTCGAGGTCTCGAGCTGGATGGCCCTGGCGCCGGCCGTCGAAGGCGAGCCGGTTCGGTCCGCGGCCGGAGTCCTGGTCGGAGTCGGCCGACTCGGCTCCGAGACCGATGTCGGACCGGCGCTCGGCGACGGTACGGGGACGGCGCTCGGGGTGCTGGGGACGGCGCCGGACGTGGAGAAGCCCGGTGACTCCCGGTAGAAGGCGACGGCACTGACGACGAGGAACAGGACAGCAACCAACCCGAAGCTCCGACGGACCAGCGTTCCGGCGCGGCTTGGTGACCCGGCGCTGCCTGGCCTCGCTTGGGCTGGAGTCCCGTGCCAGTCTGCGGGCAGCGGGACCGGCTTGCTGTCCTCGGGGCCGGAGCTGGCGGCGGGCGCCGCGCCGGCCACGTCCCAGGACCACGCCTGTACGGGCACCGGCGGTCCGATCTGCCTGCTGGTCCTGCCGGAGTCGGTCCGGAGCAGTGCGCCGTCCAGGTCCCAGGACCATTGCTCTTCGGGCGCCGGCAGTCGGATCTGCTTGCCGTTCTCGCGGGGGGCGGTCGGGAGCAGTGCGCCGTCCAGGTCCCAGGACCATGGCTTCTCCGGCGATGGACCGGTCGTCGCTGCGGTGAGGCTCCTTGGCTCCGCACCGCTGCTCGGCCGCTCTTCGGCTGGGTTCCCGCCCCAATGTGCGTGCGGCGGGACCTGCTCGCCCTTCATGAGGAAGGAGTCGGGCGCAAGCACCACGCCGTCCCCCATGGTGACGCCGTAGTGGACCCAGGCGCCGACGCCCACGGTGCAGCCGGACCCGATGGTGATGTAGTCGGACTTGAAGGCGCCGTCCTCTTGGGAGTGGCCCTGGATCACACTGCCCGCGTTGAGCGTGCAGTAGTCGCCGATGGTCACCAGGGTCTTCTCCGGGATGGCGCAGCCGTCGTCGAAGACCTTCTTGCCCAACCGGACCCCGAGCAGGCGTAACAGAAGGGGCTTGAAGGGTGTGCCGGCGAACAGCCTCTCCAACCGCTGGACGGCCAGCTTCCAGAAGCGTTCGTGCCACCAGAAGTACGGATCGTAGATCGAGCAGTACTGGGGGCGGATCGGCCGGAATCCCGTCGAGGCGCGCTCCACGAAGACCAGATACGCCAGCGTGAACAGCGTGAAGGCGACGAACTCGCCGATCAGCGCGACGATCCCGAAGCGACGGTACAGATCCGCGACGAGCATGGCTCCCACGGTGAGGACGAACAGGTGCATCCACCGCACCAGCAGGGCCAGCGCCAGGGTTCGGAGGTTGTGCCAGTTCTTGCGGACGAGCCGGCGGCGCCGCTCGTTGCTCTCCAACTCCAGGCTGGTGTCACGCAGGACCGAGCGGGGGATCTCGAAGCTGGGTGAGCCGAGCAGGCCCACACCTTCCCGGACCTTGCCGTCGATGGGAACCATGACCTTGGTCGCGAGCAGGCAGTCGTCGCCGGTTCTGGTCCGGGTGGGAAAAGCGACGTTGTTGCCGAGGAAGTTGTTCGCCCCGATCGTCGTCTGGGACACACGAAAGGAGGTGCTCGAATAATCGGCGTTGTTGATCCAGAGTCCGTCCGCGACCACGGTGCCGGTGCCGACAGCACTCGCGTACGGGCTTTCGTGTATCACGCCGGTGCTGAAGTTCGATCCCGTTTGCACGACCTTGCCGAGGTCGTACCCGATGTAGCGCAGATAGTGGACGATCAAGAAACTGTCACCGAACAGGTAGGTGAAGATCCTGACATTGGTCAGCCGCGCAATAGTCCGGTGCAGGAAGTAATGGATGCCGAACAGGCGGTAGACCTTCTCCGGCCTTATGGCGAGGTTCAGCAGGCGAGGCACGCTGCCGACGACCAGCAGACCGAGCAGGAGACCACCGAACAGGAGCAGCAGGGACGCGACCAGAGCTTCGAGATAGAACGACAACCCGGCGGGAGTCAGATGGGCCCCGTCGAGCAGGGCCGGGATCTGCGGAACCTCCGCCACCAGGACGACGGGACCGGCGATCGCCACCGGTAGAGACACCAACACCATGCCCAGGAGCTGGGAGAGGGGGTAGAGCACCCGTCTCAGGGCGCCGCAGTCGGTCGGAGGGACCGCCCGGTAGTCGACCTCGGTGCGCTGTGCGGGCGACCCGTGCCAACGCTCGTCGGCGGGCACCCTCTGCCCGGAATGCAGGGAGGAGGCATGGCCGAGCTGGGCCCGGTCGCCCATCGAGGTGTCGATGTCGAGCACGGTTGCCTCGCTGACGACCACCTCCTTCCCCAGGGCCACCGATCCCGTCTCGATCAGACCGGCATGCGCCCGGTAGCAGCTCAAGGCCGCGCCCTTGCGGATCACGGTGCCGTCGCCGATGGTGAGCAGATCAGTGCACACCACGGTCGGGGAGAAGATCACGACGCCTTTCCCGATCCGCGCTCCCAGAGCCCTGAGGTAGAGCACGTACAACGGCGACCCGATCCCGATGAGAATGAGCGGGTTCATCCGGGTCAGCGTCCTGACCAGCCAGAAGCGGAAGTAAGCCAGGCTCCACACGCGAATCTGCTGGCGCTTCCAGCGGCCGATGAGGAGCCACTTGGCGACGATCGGCAGGACGCAGAGGCCGACGAACACGCCGCCGCCGAAGAGAACCGACCGTAGGTAGATCTCGAGAGCGCCGGTGCCGCTGGCGACCCAGAGGTAACCCCGCGTCGCGACAGCGACGTAGAGCGAGGTGTATCCGAGGAAGGTCAGCAACTGCAGCGTCCCGCAGAGGACGTACTGCGCGGTCCTCGCGGGCGGCATCGGCATTGTTGCCGGGACCGCGGACTCGGTGGGCTCGGGGACGGGGAGGGTTTCCGCGGGAGGAGTGGGTGCCGGGTCGGCGAACGCCGCCGCGAGGCTCTTGATCGTGGGGTGTTGGTAGATCTCCTTCATGGAGACCGAGGGCAGGTCCGCGCGCTTCCGGACCCGGGCGCAGAACTGGGCCATCACCATCGAGTCGGCACCCAGGTCGTCGAAGAAGTGGCTGCCGACCGTTACGTCGTTGCTCTGCAGCACCCCGCCCAGCACCTCGACAAGGGCCCTCTCGGCGCCGCTCGTCGGACCGGCGGACGTGACCTCATTGGCTGGAATCCCAGCCAGATCACCGGTGGTGACAGAACCCTGCACGACCTCGAGCCCCCCGAAATCACATCTCGCGGTCAGTTACCGGTCAGCGCAGCTGGCGGTCCGGCACGAATAATGAGATTTGGTCCGGCGGTCGGCCGAATGGCGCCCATACATTCCCCCTCGATGCATGTGCCTATCTGGAACTGTAGTTAGTTCGGAGGTCGCTGGTCACCGGATTGGCGAATTCGACGGGAAGGTTCTCGCGGTCAGAACGGCCTTTGCGGGATGCCACCAATTACCACCTTGCCGGCGTGAAATAGTTCGGATGCCGTCAACTCGATCCAATCCGCCGCCAGCGACACTCCGAACAACACATGAGGCCGGTCGGGACGCCGCACGTTCGAGGCCTCGATGCCAGTTGTCGCGCCGGTTGGGACCTCACACGCCCCTGCTCGGTCGCCAAGACCTGAGGAGGTGGGGAGGTGGCTCAGCTGCTCATCCCTCATTCACCCCAGACTCGAGTCCGGCTCCATCCCCACGCCGTTGTCGAGACGGTCAGTCCCGCTCCCCGGGACATCTGGCGTGGCGTCCTCCGCGACGACCCGGGGGCGACTGCCCTGCAGACCCCGGAGTACCTGGACGCGGTGGTCAGCGCGACCGGCGGTGCCGACATCAGCCGCTTCTACCAGCTCCGTGACGGACGCCAGCTCGTCCTGCCCCTGGTCCGTCGGCCCTCGCGCCTTGGCCTGGATTCCGAGGCGGGCTATCCCGGCGGGTACGGTCGCGGCGGCCTGCTGGCCACCGGCGGCCTGCTCTCCGACGACGTACGAACGGTGGTGCAGGACCTGCGGGAGGAGTCCTTGACCCTGCGGATCGGCGGCGCTCCGCACACCACCGAGCAATGGTCGGCCGGGCTGCTGCCGGGCGTCACCGAGGAGCGGCGTCGGGTCGGGGTCATCGACGTGGAGCCGCGCCACGCCCACGACGTCGCGGACTTCCGCGCCACCCGGATCGATGGCCAGACCCGGCAGCGGCTCCACCGCGCGGCCCGACTCGGCGTCGAGATGCAGAAGGACACGACCGGCCGACTGATGCCGGTCGTCCACGACGTCTACCAGGCCTGGGTCGAGCGACGGGTCCCTCGCTCAGGGCTGCCGCAGCGGATCGCCCGTCGGCGGGCGTTGGAGGCGGAGTCGTACGAGATGCTCGCGACCGTGGCGGCCAGGATGGGGGACGACTGCAGGGTCTTCGTCGCCTGGTTGAACGGTCGTCCGATCGCCGCGTCGATTCTGCTGGTGCACGCTGAGCACGCCGTCGGCTGGCGCAGCTACAGCGTTCCCGAGGTCGCCAATCCGGTCTCCGCCGACCTGCTCACCCAGGTCACCAGCATCGAGGACGCGATCAGTTCCGGCTGCCGCCAAATCGACCTGGGTCCCACGATGGGCGGAGACGACCTGGAGCACGGCAAGAACGCGCTCGGCGCGAGCTGTCGGTCCGTGGTCGACCTACGGATTGAGCCGGCTGGGCTGGCCCGGCTGCGGATAGCCAGAGTCCGGGCGGAGGGCGTGCTGGTACGCGCCCTCACCCGCGCTCCGGCGAGTCCGACCCTGGGCCAGCCCACGCCCTAGCTGGCCGGCCCGCACGAGCTCGGTGGGTCATGGGGGGAGGCCCACCGCCCTCCGGTGGCCAGAGCATGCGTCTTCGTGCTCCGGCCACCGGAGGACCGCCCGGTCGCTCAGCCCACCCGGTCCCAGCCGCGCAGGGTGGCCTCGGCATCGGTGGCGGCCTCGATCGGCCGACCGGCCAGCGCCTCGGCGGTCCGCCGGGCCAGCCGGAGGGCTCCGGGATCAGGTCTCGGGGCATCGGCGTCCAGGTCGAGGTCCAGGTGGTGCACCGCCAGCTCGGTCGCCCAGGTGGCCAGGAAGTCGCCGGTGTCCAGCACATGCCCCTGGAACCGCACGCGACCCTCCGGCATCCGCTCCACCGCTTGCGCCAGGGTCTCCGCGGTGATCCGCAGGTGCCCGACCGCCCCACCCGGTCGTCGATAGGCCGAGCTGAGCCGGTGCAGGTAGCCGATCTGGTCGATCGCGTCCGCGCTGTCGTCGTTGCCGGGCGGGTCGCTCCGCCAGTAGCTCACCGCGTCCACGTCCGGCTCGGCGTCGGTCGGCGACACCACCCCGAGCAGCATCTCCTGCAGCCCGAGGTGGACGTGCACCAGCGTGTCCAGCCGGCTCCATCCGCGGCAGCGGCTCGGCGCCAGAAGGTCCTCGTCGGTCAGTCCGTCCGCGGCCGCAAGCAGCGCGCCGATCGCGGCGGCGCAGGCGCGGGCCGACACCGGATGCTCCACCCTCATCACGGCGCTCCTCGATCCGAGTTCCGATTCGCCCCGGCTGTGGGGCAGTGTGTATCTTTGTGCGTCGGTGCCGACCCGATCGCCGAGTCGGCCCCGCCCCTATAGCTCAGTAGGCAGAGCGTCTCCATGGTAAGGAGAAGGTCTGCGGTTCGATTCCGCATGGGGGCTCGGAGACGGGTTCCGGTGCCGCCGCGCACCGGCGGAATACCGGCGCCCCCGGCGCCGTTGTCCGACCAACTTGCTGGTATCCGGCTCCGCGGCGGGATAGCTCAGGCGGTAGAGCAAGCGGCTCATAATCGCTGTGTCGCGGGTTCGAGTCCCGCTCCCGCTACCGCTGATCCACCTTCCGAAGGACACCGAGGACACTGAGATGGCCAAGACGACTGATGTGCGGCCGAAGATCACCCTTGCCTGCACCGTGTGCAAGGACCGCAACTACATCACCAAGAAGAACCGGCGCAACGACCCGGACCGGCTGGAGCTGAAGAAGTTCTGCCCGCGCTGCCGCACTCATACCCCGCACCGCGAGACCCGCTGACCTGACCCTTCGGCATGCGCCCTGAGCCTGTCGAAGGGCCGCCCAGCGCCGCCGTACCGGTCATCGGGCTGGCCCACGGTAGCCGGCACGCCCGAGGAACCGAGGCGATCGAGCGGCTGATGGCGGCGGTCGGCACTGCCGGCCACCCCGCCCGGCACGCGTTCCTCGACCTCGCCGCGCCCGATCTGAGCACCGTCGCGACGGAGCTCGCGGCGGAGGGCCATCGCCGGGCGGTGGTGGTCCCGCTGCTGTTCACGGTCGCCTTCCACGCCACCATCGACGTACCCCAGGCGGTACGCGCCGCCGCCCAGACCGCCGGTATGGAGCTCCAGGTGGCCGACATCCTCGGCACCGGGGACGACGTCGCCGCCCTGCTGCTGGCCGCCCTCGCCGACGCAGGGGTGGATCCGGAGACCTCGGTGCTGCTCTACGCCGTTGGCTCCTCCAACTCCGCGGCCAATATGGCGGTGGTCGAGCTGGCCGCGGGGCTGGAGCGTCGCCGCTCCGCTCCGCTGAAGGCCGCCTTCGCCACCTGCGCGCCGCGGCCCGCCGAGGTGCTGGACCAGCTGCCCGAGCCGGTGGCGATCCTGCCGCTGTTCCTGGCCGACGGGCTGCTGCTCGATCCCGCCCGCAGCCTGGCCGCCAGCCACGGCTGGACCATGGTGGAGCCGCTGGGGGAGCGCGTCGCCCCTCTCGTGCTGGAGCGCTGCCGGTCGGTCCGACCCTAATAAGGTGGGGCGCGTGGCGATTTCGGAGGCGCACGCCGGGCGGCGCTACCCGCCGACGGCCCCGTACCCGATCTCCGCGACCAAGATCGCCGAGTTCGCCCGGGCCCTGGGCGACGACAACCCGGCGTACTCCGGGGAGACCGCGATCGCCCCGCCCACCTTCGCCGCGGTGATCTCCGCGTCGGCCTGGCAGCAGCTGTTCGCCGACCCCGAGCTGGAGCTGGACCTGGCCTCGATCGTCCACGGCGACCAGCGGTTCGACTACCGCGACCCGCTGCGCGCCGGCGATGTCGTCTCGGCCACCCTGACCATCGACAAAGTGCGGGTCCGGGCCGGTTCGGAAATCATCTCCTCCTCGGTGGTGGTCGTCGGCGCCGACGGGGTCGAGCGGGTGACCGCCACCACCACCTTCGTCCACTCCCGTCCGGTGGCGACATGACCACCGCCCCCCCGACCGGCCTTGTCCCCGGCACCCGGATCGGCGAGCTCACCGTGCGGATCACCCGGGAGCAGCTGGTTCGCTACGCCGGCGCATCGGGGGACTTCAACCCGATCCACTACTCCGACCACTTCGCCACTGCTCTGGGCCTGCCGGGGGTGATCGCCCACGGCATGCTGACCATGGGCACGGCGCTGCGGGTGGTGACCGACTGGGTCGGCGACCCGGCCCGGGTCACGTCCTACTCGGCCCGGTTCACCCGGCCGGTGGTCGTGCCGGACGACGCCGACGGGGCCGAGGTGAGGTTCACCGCCACGGTGACCTCGGTGGACGGGGACCTCGCGGTGCTGGGTATCGAGGCGGTGTGCGACGGCGTGAAGGTCCTGGGCGCGGCCCGCGCGGAGGTCACCGTGGCCTCCGCGGTCGCGTGAGCGCGCCTCGTCCCGCAAGGGGGTCGACCCCCTTGGACCCCCGCGGCGCGCCGACAACACACGGGCGCGCGCCCAATCCGGCACGGGAGACCACCCCCTTGGACCTCCGCGAAGCACCGACGGCACACGGGCGCACGGCCAGTCCCGCGGCCACGGCAGTCTCGCTGGCGGCGTACACCACGCTGCGGGTCGGCGGTCCGGCCGCTCGGATGGTCACCGTCACCTCCGAGCCCGAGCTCGTCGCCACGCTGGTCGAGCTGGACCGGGCCGGAGAGCCGGTCCTGGTCCTCGGGGGCGGCTCCAACCTGCTGGTCGCCGACGAGGGCTTCCCGGGCACCGTGGTCCGGGTGGACCTGCGCGGCATCACCACCGAGGCCGACGCCTGCTCGGGCGCCACCCTCCGGGTCGCCGCGGGCGAGCCGTGGGACGAGCTGGTCGAGCACACGGTGAGCCAGGGCCTGGTCGGGCTGGAGGCACTCTCCGGCATCCCGGGCCTGACCGGGGCGACGCCGATCCAGAACGTCGGCGCGTACGGGGCCGAGGTCAGCGACGTGATCACCCAGGTCCGCACGCTGGACCGGGACAGCGGCAAGATCCGCACCTTCTTCGCTGCGGAGTGCCGGTTCGGCTACCGCACCTCCCGGTTCAAGCACCCGACGGATCCGGCTGACTGGCCGGGCCGCTACGTGGTCACCGCGGTCACCTTCCAGCTCAAGCCGGGCACCCTGTCGGCGCCGGTCCGCTACCCGGAGCTGGCCCGGAAGCTGGACATCGCCGTGGGCGAGCGGGCGCGGGCCGCCGACGTACGCGCCGCGGTGCTGGCCCTGCGGGCCGGCAAGGGCATGGTGCTGGCCGACGGGGACTACGACACCTGGAGCGCCGGCTCGTTCTTCACCAACCCCTTGCTCTCCGCGGCCGAGGCGGCCGCGCTGCCGGCCGCCGCCCCGCGGTTCCCGCAGCCCGACGGGCGGGTCAAGACCAGCGCGGCGTGGCTGATCGACGCCGCCGGGTTCGGCAAGGGGTACGGCCGCGGCCCGGCCCGGCTGTCGGAGAAACATTCGCTGGCTCTGACCAACCGGGGTACAGCCAGGGCGAGCGACGTGCTGGACCTGGCCCGCGAGGTGCGGGCCGGCGTACGCGCGGCGTTCGGTGTGACCCTGGTCGAAGAGCCTGTCCTGGTGGGGTGTGAGCTGTGAGCAAGGCAGCGTTCGCGGTGTGGGCGCCGATTCCGTCGGCGGTCGAGCTGGTGGTGAGGCCGGCCGGAGCGACCGAGCACGAGACCGTCCCGATGCAGCGGGACGAGGACGGCTGGTGGCGGCCGGCCGGCCGCTTGCCGGCCGACGGTGTCGGTGAGTTCGACTACGGCTTCCGGTTGAACGGGGAGGACCGTGTGCTGCCCGACCCCCGGTCCCGGCGGCAGCCGGACGGGGTGCACGGCTGGTCGCGCACCTTCGACCCGGACGGTTTCACCTGGTCCGACAGGGCCTGGACGGGCCGGCAGCTGGCCGGCGGGGTGATCTACGAGCTCCACATCGGCACCTTCACGCCCGAGGGAACCCTGCGCTCGGCGATCGACCGGCTCGACCATCTGGTCGGTCTCGGCATCGACTTCGTCGAGGTGATGCCGGTCAACGCCTTCAACGGCACCCACAACTGGGGCTACGACGGGGTGCTCTGGTACGCCGTGCAGGAGTCCTACGGCGGACCGGGGGCTTACCAGGAGTTCGTCGACGC
>DASQVF010000042.1:0-3171 GCA_035640915.1 Propionibacteriaceae bacterium | reverse complement strand
CGTCCGCCGCACGCCGTCGACGTACCGCTAGCTGCTCCCACATCCCGAGGCCTGCATCGCGCGCGAAGACGGAGCAGGTAGCGGCAAGCGGGGTCCGGCTCGGATCAACCCTCGGCCGCGTTCCCGATCAGCCCGTCCACCTCGGCTGAGGTGGGCGGCTGGGCGCCCTGGCGGGAGCAGTTGATCGAGGCGGCCGCGGTGGCCCGGCGCAGCGATGACTCGAGGTCGAGGTCCAGGCTGATCCGGGCGTCGAGGAACCCCGCCATGAAGGTGTCGCCGGCACCCACCGTGTCGATCACCGTCGTCGGGAAGCCGGGCACCCGGGTCGTCCTGCCGCCCGGCTCCACTGTCACGCCGCCGCCGGGGCCGAGGGTGATCACGGCCAGACCGAGCCCGTACTGCTCCACCCAGCTCGCCGCGAGCTCGACCGGGTCCGAGATGCCGCCCGCCGCACTCCGGACCGAAGGCGCCTCCGCCAGAAACCCGATGTCGGCGTCACTGGCCTTGACGATTCCTCCGCGCTCCCCGAGCACGCGCAGCCAAGGCTGCACCTTGCCCCAGTAGACCTCGGGATCGGCGATCACCGTCGGGCGCACGTTGATGTCGTACGACACCCCGCAGGTCACTCCACGCATCCACTCCAGCAGCACCTCCGCCCCCGGACTCACCACGCATGACAGCGAGGCGATGTGCAGCCAGTCGCTGTCCCGCAGCTGCGGAAGGTCGTCGATCTGCCAACCGAAGTTCGCGGTGTCGTGGAAGTGAAAGGTGTAGCTGGCCACGCCCTCCTCGTCCAGGCTCACCACGGCGATCGAGGTCGCCTGGGAGGACTCAGTGGCCAGGTCGAGCTGCACGTTAGCGGCCAGAATGTGGGAGCGCAGTTGCCGGCCGAAGGCGTCCTTGGACAGTCGCCCCAGGAACTGCACGTCCGCCCCCAGCCGTCCCAGCGCGACCGCAGAGTTCATCGGGCCACCCGCCGACAGGGCCAGCCAGGTCGATCGGAACGCTTCGGGCGGCGGAGAGTCGGACGGCACCAAGTCGATCAACGTCTCTCCGCACACCACGAAGCGAGTCATGGTGGACAACCTAACGGCAGCCCACATCACCCGGCCAGACGCGCGAGCTCCCGCCGGAGGTCGGCGTGGACCTCGCCGCCCATGCTGTGCCACAGCCGCGGCGGGATGGCCCGCGCGCTGATCTGCTCCAGCAGGTGCCCCATCGTGTACCTCGGGTGCCGGCGCGACAACTCCTCGCCCGCACAGTTCAGCAGCGCCCCGTCGCCGCTGATCCAGCCGGCCATACCGAGCAGAGCCAGCGCCGGCGCCGACAACGCGGGCGCCACACCATTGACCACCCGCTGCCACAGCGCGATGTGCTGCTCGGCGCTCTCCGGGTCGATCATGGCCCAGACCAGGTCACGGAGGTGCAGGTCGCCCACCAGCACCGCGAGTTCGGTGCAGGCCCGATCGTCCATGCCGTCCGGATCCGCCAACCCCGACCGCACCAGACCCAGCAGCCGCGTGACCGGATCCTCACCGGCCGGCCAGTCGGCCGGCGCCGACCGGACCTCGTCCGCCAACGCAACCAGCCGAGGTATCTCCCCCGGTGGCGGACCGGCCACGACGGCGGCCAGCTCGTCGCGGCTTGCCCGGGCCGCCATCCCGGCGAAGACCGCCTCCGCCGCCAGCCGATGTCCCTCGATGTCGTACGGCGTGCCCTCAGCCGGGCAGCAGGTCTCGTCGCAGGTCACTGACCACCACCGCGACCCGTCGACGTACAGCGCCTCGTTCACCAGTCGGGACGGCAGTGCCTCGACCAGCGCGGTCAACAAGCTCCGGGCGGGCTCCGGCTCCTCGCTGTAGGCGAAGAGCACCAGCTCCTGGGCCCGGTTCTGCCGGGCCAGGTCCTTCAGGTCGGCCGCAAAGCCGGCCGCTGCGCTCACCGGTGGCAGGTTCATCCGCGCCACCAGCGCGATCGCCCGTCCGCGGACGAAGACCGCCACCAGCGACTCATGGGGATGGAAGCCCAGCTGGAACGGGATCAGGGCGAGCAGGTCGGGCGCGCCCCGAGCCCGTAGCCGGACCCGGTCGTCGGTCGGCTCCGACCGCCCCGCCAGGCTGCGCCGCAGTCGCCGTGGCCGGCTCAGTCGGCGGCTCATCGGACGACCGTCCCGGCAACAGTCCGGACATCGGCAACGCGTAGCAGTGGACTCATGCCGGGAGGATGCGGACCGAGCCCGCTGTCGTTACACCCTGCCCGGGATCTGTGGACAACGGCACAGCGAGGGCCACGCGCCTGTGGACAACCGGACTCTTCGGCCCCCGTCCTGCTCGAACGGCTGCGCTACCGTGGTGAGTCATGGCTGAGCCCCAGGACGACCGCTCCGGGATGGGATCCGCCCCCCGGGGACCCTCGTTCCTGCCCTCGGTCCCGGCGCCGGACCCCGCCGCTCCCCTGGCTCCGGGTCAGTCGAGCCATCCCGGGCCTCCGGGACCGCCCCGGTCCGTCCGGCCGACCGTGATCTCGGTCCTGGTCATCGCCTTCGTCGCGGTCGTGGTCGCCGGCGCCAGCCTGTTCGCCTACTGGGGCGACACCCACGTCAGTGCCCCCGGGCGCACCGGTTCGCCGCCGGTCTACACCAGCCCGCCGGACCGCATCGACTTCGTGAGCGCGAAGGGCAGCGGCCAGCTGATCATGCGGACCCGGTCGTGGGTGAGCGAGGGCTCGGTTCCGCCCCTCTACGGCAACTACCTCCGGGTCGAGGTGGAGCTGATCTGCACTGCGGGCGAGGTCGACTACGACCCCTACCTCTTCCAGGCCTTCGACAAGTCGGGTCAGCTGTTCGAGATGGCGGCGGAAGGCGCCGGCGGTCCGGTGCTGTCGGTCGGCACGCTGGGACCGGGAGAGCGCGTCCGGGGCACCATCGCCTTCGACATGCCCCGCGGCGAGGTCACCCTGCTGATGAGCGACGACTCCGAGAACACCGTCACCGCCCTCCGGGTGCCCGACTGACGCCTCACCCGGATCCCGTGGCGGCGTCGCTAGGCTGAGCGCCGTGGCCGACCTGATGCGGCGTGAGACCCGCGGCTGGGAGGTCCTCGAGCTCACCACCGACGCCCTCGCCGTCACGGTCCTGCCGGGCCTCGGTGGGGCGATCTGGTCACTGACCCG
>DASQVF010000041.1:0-10625 GCA_035640915.1 Propionibacteriaceae bacterium | reverse complement strand
CGGTGACCGAGTACCAGTCGGTGTCCCGGTTGCGACTCTTGGTCACCATGTGGTGCCGGAGCCGGCCCTCGTAGCGGAAGCCGAGCCGCCGGGCCGCGCGCCGGGACGGCTCGTTCAGGCTGTCGCACTCGAACCGGCGGTAGCCGAGGTCGTCGAAGGCGTGGCGCATGGTCAGGTGGACGGCCTCGGTGGCGGCCCGGGTGCGTTGCAGCCGCCGGGAGAAGAGCACTCCGGCGATCTCCACCTGGCCGGTGGCCGGGTCGATCCGCGTGAAGGAGGCGATCCCCTCCGCCGGTCCGCCGCGGGGAACCAGGGCGAAGGTCACCAGGTCGGCTTCGGCGAGATGCGCCTCGATCAGGGCCGCCATCGCAGCGACGTCGCCCGGCGGCTCGGTCGACCGGTACGTCCACAAGGGCCGGTCGTCAGGCGCGCAGAGGGCCACGTGCAGGGCCGGGGCGTGCGCCACAGTGAGCGGCTCGACCATGACGTATGCGCCGGACAGGGTGACCGGTTCCGGTCGCCGCCGCGGGCTCCAGTTGACTCGGTCGCCGACCGGCTGGCCGTACTCGTTCACCTCGGGCACCGCACGAGCGTAGAGCTGGACCACCCGCTCGGCCCACGGTTTTCCCCTCGGCCGCCGCCTCGACCCAGACCCGACACCACTTGCCGCTGGTTACTCCTTCTTCCCGGTGGCTACGGCTAGCGGGAAGAAGGAGTAACCAGCGGCAAGTCGGAGGCTAGGGCTGGAAGACGGCCCGGACGCAGCCGTCCTCCTTGTTCTTGAACATCAGGTAGCCACGCGGGCCTTCGTCCAGCGGCATCACGTGGGTGGCCAGGTGCTCGGTCTTGATCTCACCGGCCGCGATGCGGTCCAGGATCATCGGGATGTAGCGGTGCCCGTGCTGCTGGGCGCCGCGCAGCGTGAGGCCCTTGTTCATCAGGGCGCCGAGCGGGAACTTGTCGACCACGGCCCCGAACACGCCGAGCACGAAGACACTGCCGCCCTTGCGGCACGCGTAGATGGCCTCGCGCAGCGCCGTAGGACGGTCGGTCTGCAGCCGGAGCTGCTGCTTGATCTGGTCGTAGACGTAGTCCGGGCCGGTGCCGTGCGCCTCCATGCCCACCGCCTCGATGCACACGTCGGGCCCGCGCCCGCCGGTGCGCTCCTTCAGCTCGGCTACCACCTCGTCCTTGGTGTAGTCGAGAGTCTCCGCGCCGATGTGCTGATGTACCTGCTGCAACCGCTCGGGCAGTCGGTCGATGACCACCACCTGCTCGGCCCCCAGCAGCATCGCCGCTCGGGCGGCCATCTGGCCCACCCCACCGGCCCCCCACACGGCGACGGTGTCCCCTGGAGTGATGCCGGCCAGGTCGGCACCGGTCCAGGCCGTCGGCGCGGCGTCGGAGGCGAAGACCGCCGCGGCGTCGGAGACGCCGTCGGGCACCGGGAAGGCGCCCTGGTCGGCGAACGGCACCCGGACGTACTCGGCATGGCTGCCGGCGAAGCCGCCCAGAGCATGGCTGTACGCGAAGCAGCCACCGACCGACGAGCCCCACATCGTCTCGGTGATCGCCGGGTTCGGGTTGCCGTTGTCGCACAGCGACCACAGCTGCTGCGAGCAGTACCAGCACTTCCCGCAGGCGATGAACGAGCAGACGACGACGCGGTCACCCACCTTGTGCTTCTGCACCGCCGAGCCGACCTCGACGACCTCACCCATGAACTCGTGGCCGAGCACGTCGCCGGCCCGCATCATCGGGATGTAGCCGCCCAGCAGGTGCAGGTCGGAGCCGCACGTGGTGGTCATCCGGACCTTGAGGATCACGTCATGGCTGTTGAGGATCTGAGGGTCGTCGACCGTCTCGACGGCGGTCTTGTTGACTCCGGTCCAGACCAGCGCCTTCACAGCACGCCCTCCCCACCGGCGCGCTTGGCGGCGAGCTCGACGAGCCAGCCCGTCGGGGTCGGAGTCCGGCGGCCGTGCGGGACCGGGTCCACCCGGAGCACCTCACCGACCTCGATGAGCTGCTTGGCCTCCCGCAGCGCCGACCGCACCTGCTGCCGCGGGTCCTGGCCGGACAGCCGGCCCACCCCGGACTCCTCCGGCTTCTCCGACCGCAGCCGCGCCCGGAGCTCCGTGCCCTTCCCGCCGGGAGCGGCGGACACCTCCACCTCGACCAGGTCCCCCAGCCGAGCCAGCGGCTCCGGGATCCGTCCGTCGGGCATGACCTCCGCGGGAGTCGCGTTGATCGTCACCGCCCGCCACCGGGACCGCGGCTCGGCTCCAGCCGACGAGCCGTACGCCTGGCTGCGGCTCTGCAGACGGCGCGCCAGGAGAACTCCGGCGCCCCCGGCAGTGACCACCGCCGCAGTCACAGCTCGCTTCATTGCCGACCTCCGTTTCGCCCGTTCGGCTGTCTTCCGGGCCTTACCCAGGCCGGCTTCGACCACACGTGAGGGTCGATCGTCACTCAGGAGCCGGTGCGGCTCGTCAGCTGTGAGAGGAGCGGCAGCCGCAAGAGCACCGCGGCGGCCACAGCCGCGAGCAGCACACCCGCTACGACGCGGCGCCCGGCCGCGGCTGGGGAGGGCCTGAGAAGGACAGCACGAGACCGGCGTCTCTATTGACATTCGATCACTTACGACCGATTGTCGATGCCATGCCAGAGACAAAGGATCCCGCCACCCTTGCCTCGGTCAACGGTACGACACCCGCCACCCGGCGATCGGGCGCCGCGGCGGCAGGCGCGCGGGCGACAGCGGCATGGGCCCAGCTGCTCCGGTTCGCGTGGGTCCAGGTGCAGTGCTGCCTGTTCGCCGTCGCGGTCTTCGTCGGCCTGGCGGCGAGCAGTCTGGTGCCGCTGCCCATCGCACGCTACGACGCGCTGCTGGCGTACGCGGTGGTACTCACGGCGGTCTTCTTTCTGCTGCGCCTGGAGACCGCCCGCGAAGTGGCGGTGATCTTCGCCTTCCACCTCGTGGGACTGGCCCTGGAGGTGTTCAAGGTGCAGGTCGGCTCGTGGTCCTACCCGGAATCGGCCTGGACCAAGGTCGGCGGCGTTCCGTTGTACTCCGGCTTCATGTACGCCGCCGTCGGCTCCTACATCTGCCAGGCGTTCCGCCGGCTCGACCTGCGCGTCGACCGCTTCCCCTGGCCGCCGGCCGTGGCCTTGGCCGCGGCGGCGTACGCCAACTTCTTCGCCCACCACTACCTCCCCGACCTGCGCTGGGTGATCGCCGCCGGCTTCGTCCTCGTGCTGTGGCGCAGCTGGGTGTTCTACACCGTGGGCCGGCACCGGTACGCCATGCCGCTCAGCCTGTCCTTCGTGCTCATCGGCTTCTTCCTGTGGGTCGCGGAGAACGCCGCCACCCTGCTCGGCGCCTGGCAGTACCCCGACCAGGAGCAGGTCTGGCAGATGGTCCACGTCGGCAAGTGGGGCTCCTGGGCGCTGCTGGTCAGCCTGAGCTTCGTGCTCGTCGCGGCGGTCAAGATGCAGGAGGGCCGCTTCTACGGCGAGGTGGGCGCGGTTGCGGCGGTGACGGGCTCACTCCCGAGGCGCCCGAACTGGCTCCTCCCTCGAGGGGATCGCACCCCGCCGGTACGCGCCCGGAGCCATGCCGGCGTGCCGCTTGAACGCCGCCGAGAACGCCGCCTCGGACCCGTAACCGACCTGGGCGGCGACAGCAGCCAGCGTTGAGCGCTCGTCCCGCAGCAAGGTCCTGGCCCTAGCCAGGCGGAGACCGGTCAGATAGCTGGCGGGCGCCATCCCCGTCCGCTCCCGGAAGCGCGCGGCGAAGGCGGCCCGCGACAGTCCGGCCGCGGCCGCCACCGACGCCACCGTCCACGGCCGCGCCAGGTCGTTGTGCATCGCGGCGAGACCAAGAGAGACGTACGGGTCGGCCAGCCCTCGGAGCAGCCCGGGCTCCTCGCCGACGTCCATCTGGAACCGCAGCGCGCGGGCGACCAGCGCATCGGACAGTCGCGCGGTGACCACGGCGCTGCCGGCGCCGCTGTGC
Source organism: Propionibacteriaceae bacterium (assembly GCA_035640915.1). GTDB lineage: Bacteria > Actinomycetota > Actinomycetes > Propionibacteriales > Propionibacteriaceae > Microlunatus. Next base: position 6,607 of record DASQVF010000041.1, on the reverse strand, counting down.
TGGACCTCGGCCGTCAGGGCGTCCACGTAAGGCGCCAGCCACTGCTGGCCGGCGGAGCTCGCGGCGACGTGGACCACCCGCGGAAGCCCGTTCAGCGCCGGGTGGTCGTGCCGGGTGACCAAGAAGGCTCCACACAGGATGCGCGTCTCGGCACCGGCGCCGCCGGCCCGGACCTCCTGTCCGGGCCTCGCCGCCATGGCCAGGGCAACCCCCGACTGGGCAGGCCCGGTGCCGCCACCGGCCGAGGACAGGACGTGCGGATCGCCGCGCGGAAACAGGATGAGGTCGCCGGCTCCCAGCTGAAGGTTCGGCCGCCCGTCGACCGACACCTCGCAGTGGCCGTGCACCACCACGTGTACGCCACGCAGACCCGGTTCGGCGAACGACACCCGGAACGGCGCACCCAACCGCAGGCAGCGGTACTCAGTGCTCTCGAACCGCAGCTCCCGCAGCACGGTACCCAGTACGTCCATCGATCCAACCTAGGACGAGCAAGACGATGGATGCTCGCCCGTCGGCTGCTTCCGGGACTGGTGGCCGCCCCGTCGGGCCGAGTGGTCCTGGTCGCCATCGCCGGGCGCTACCGCGACACCCTGGACTTCAGACCGGGAAGAATTCGGGCCTTCCCGGCATTGAGCCTATGTCGCTCAATGTGACGAGCGACCCCGACTTGGAGGCTTGTGACTGTGTCGACAACTCGACTGCCCGTACTTTTCCTGACCGATCTCGTGGTGCTGCCCGGCATGGTGGTGCCGATCGAGCTCGATGACTCGACTCGCGCTGCGGTGGACGCGGCTCGCTCCCACAGCGACGGCCGGCTGCTCGTCGCGCCCAGACTGGAGGACCGCTACGCGGCGTACGCGGTGGAGGCGTCGATCGTGCAGATGGGCCGGCTGGCCACCGGCCAGGCCGCGGCCGTGATCCGGGCCGAGCACCGCGCGCGGATTGGCGCCGGTGTCTCGGGCCCGGGCACCGCCTTGTGGGTGGAGGCTGAGGAGCTCGACCAGCCGACGCCCGACTCGGAGGAAGTACGGGCGCTGGCGGCCGAGTACAAGGCGCTGGTGATCGCCACGCTGCAGCGCCGCGACGCCTGGCAGGTGATCGACCAGGTGAACCAGGTGACCGACCCGTCGACCCTGGCCGACCTGGCCGGCTACGCGCCGTACCTGGACGACAACCAGAAGCGCCAGCTGCTGGAGACCCCGGACGTGTCCGCGCGGCTGACCGTGCTGATCGAGTGGACCCGGAACTACATCGCCGAGGCCGAGGTCAGCGACAAGATCGCCGACGACGTCCGCGAGGGGATGGAGAAGAGCCAGCGCGAGTTCCTGCTCCGGCAGCAGCTGAACGCGATCCGCAAGGAGCTCGGTGAGGACGAGCCGGACGGAGCGCAGGACTACCGCACCAGGGTCGAGGAGGCCGACCTGCCCGATGACATCCGCAAGGCGGCTCTCCGCGAGGTCGGGAAGCTGGAGCGCGGCAGCGACCAGAGCCCCGAGGCGGGCTACCTGCGGACCTGGCTGGACACCATCCTCGACCTGCCCTGGAACACCAAGACCACCGACTCGACCGACATCAACGCGGCCCGCGAGATCCTGGACGCCGACCACCACGGGCTGGACGACGTCAAGGACCGGATCGTGGAGTACCTGGCGATCCGCGCCCGGCGCGCGTCCCGCGGGATGGAGCTTGTCGGTGGCCGCGGCTCCGGCGCGGTCATGGCGCTGGTCGGTCCGCCCGGGGTGGGCAAGACCTCCCTCGGTGAGTCGGTCGCCCGGGCGCTGGGCCGGAAGTTCGTCCGCGTCGCCCTCGGCGGCGTACGCGACGAGGCCGAGATCCGCGGGCACCGGCGGACCTACGTCGGAGCGCTGCCCGGGCGGATCGTCCGCGCGATCACCGAGGCGGGCTCGATGAACCCGGTCGTGCTGCTGGACGAGATCGACAAGGTCGGCTCCGACTACCGCGGCGACCCCGCCGCGGCGCTGCTCGAGGTGCTGGACCCGGCGCAGAACCACACCTTCCGGGACCACTACCTCGAGGTCGACCTGGACCTGTCCGACGTACTGTTCCTGGCCACCGCGAACGTCGTGGAGACCATTCCGCAGGCCCTGTTGGACCGGATGGAGCTGGTCACCCTCGACGGCTACACCGAGGACGACAAGATCGCCATCGCTCGGGACTTCCTGCTGCCCCGGCAGCTCGAGCGGGCCGCCCTGACGGCGGAGGAGGTGATCTTCGCCGAGGACGCCCTGCGCGAGATCGCGGCCGACTACACCCGCGAGCCGGGCGTACGCCAGCTCGAGCGGCTGCTGGCCAAGGCGCTGCGCAAGGCGGCCACGAAGCTGACCGGGTCGGCCGACGAGACGGCGTTGACCATCACAGCGGCCAACCTCCGGGAGTACATCGGTCGCCCTCGGTTCACGCCGGAGGCGCACGAGCGGACGTCGGTGCCAGGCGTGGCCACCGGGCTGGCGGTCACCGGGCTGGGCGGCGACGTGCTGTTCATCGAGGCCACCGCAGTGGAGGGCAGCGCCGGCTTGACGCTCACCGGCCAGCTCGGTGACGTTATGAAGGAGTCCGCGCAGATTGCCTGGGCGTACGTCCGGGCGCAGGCTGAGCAGCTGGGCATCACCGACCGCTCGATCTTCGACCGGCACATCCACATCCACGTCCCTGCCGGGGCCGTGCCCAAGGACGGGCCCTCGGCCGGCGTCACCATGGTGACGGCGCTGACCTCGATGGCGCTGGGTCGGCCGGTGCGCTCCGATGTCGGGATGACCGGTGAGGTGACCCTGAACGGGCGGGTGCTGCCGATCGGCGGGGCGAAGCAGAAGCTGCTGGCGGCCCAGCGGGCCGGGCTGACCACGGTGTTCCTGCCGAAGCGCAACGAGCCGGACCTGGACGAGGTCCCGGCCGACGTGCTGGAGGCCGTCGAGGTCGTGCTCAGCACCGACGTGGCCGAACTGGTCACCGCGGCGATCGAGCCGGCTGCCGCCTCGGCCGGTCTGGCCGCCTGACCCGGGACGACCCCCCGGGCAAACTGCCGACAGGCCTCAGGATCCGAGACCGGGTTCTGCGGTCTGTCGGCAGTTCTGCGCCGCGGCCCGCAACTACCGGCGGGTCTCCGTCTCCGGCTCCGGCTTGGCCACCTGCTCGGCGATTCTTTCCTCGGCCGGCGGCGGCGCGTTGTCGGCGTCGTAGCGCGACTTGATAAGGCTCGCCACGGTGGTGATGGTCAGCGTCACGATGATGAACGCCAGCGACAGCCAGGTCGGGATCTCCAGGCTGAATGGGATGCCCAGCCGCTCGTCCAGGTGGTACTCGTGCATCGCGTGGAAGACCAGCTTGACGCCGATGAAGGCCAGGATCACCGAGAGCCCCAGGGACAGGTAGATCAGCCGGCGCAGCAGGCCGCCGAGCAGGAAGTAGAGCTGGCGCAGACCCATCAGCGCGAACACGTTGGCCGTGAAGACCAGGTAGGGCTCCTGGGTCAGCCCGTAGATCGCCGGGATGGAGTCCAGGGCGAACAGCAGGTCGGTGCTGCCCAGGGCGATGATGACGATGAGCATCGGCGTGATCAGCCGCTGACCGTCCTGCTTCACCGTGAGCTTGGTGCCCTGGTACTCGCTGGTCGAAGGAAAGCGGCGCCGGACCCAGCGCAGCACCGGGTTATCGGGCGCCTCCTCCTCGTCGTCGTGCCGCCGGTAGTCCACGACCAGCTTCACCGCGGTGACCAGCAGGATCGCCCCGAAGATGAAGAACACCCAGCTGAAGGCGTTGATCGCCGCCGCGCCGACCGCGATGAAGATGGCGCGGAAGATCAGGGCCAGGACGATGCCGACCATCAAGGCGAACTGCTGCAGCTGCCGCGGGACCTTCAGGCTGCTCATGATGATCAGGAAGATGAACAGGTTGTCGATCGACAGGCTGTACTCGGTGAGCCAGCCGGCGAAGAACTCGGCCGAGTACCGCGGACCGGAGATGCCCCAGACCGCCAGACCGAAGATGATGGCCAGCCCGACATAGATCCCGATCGCGGTACCGGCCTCACGCATCGACGGCTCGTGCGGGCGGCGCCCGATGATGAAGACGTCGAAGGCCAGGATCAGCACCATCACGCCGACGGTGATGAGCCAGGCGTAAAGGTGGACGTCCATGGTTGGGGCCTTTCCGAGACGGGGGATGCGGTCGAACAGCGGCGGTCCCGAAGGTCTCTTCCACTGACTGGGCCAGCCGGAGCGCCGGGGCTGTCCGACCTGCGCATGCAGGTGCGGACGATCCGTGATGACGACGCCGCCGCGAGGGAATACTCCCCTTCCGAGCTTCCAGTATGACAGCAACGACGAGAGGGGCCCGATCACGCATTAATGGGTGAGAGTGTGAGGCGGCGCGCTATCCGTTACCGGCGCGTCTCCGTGCTGCGCCGTCACCCCTCGACCTGGTAACAGGCCGATCCCGTGCTGGCCCTACCGGGTGGCCTCGACCATCTGCCGCAGCTCCTTCTTGAGCTCCGAGATCTCGTCCCGGAGTCGGGCGGCCACCTCGAACTGCAGCTCGGCTGCCGCGCTGTGCATCTGGTCGGTGAGCTGCTGGACCAGGTCGGCCAGATCCCCGGCCGGCATCCCGGAGAACTTCCGCGACGGTGCACCACCGTTCTTCCCGCCCAGGGACGGCACCGGAGACTTGCCCCGGCTGCGGTTCCGGCCGCTGCCGAGCAGGTCGTCGGTGTCGGCGTCCTCGCGGGCCAGCATGTCGGTGATGTCGGCGATCCGCTTCCGGATGGGCTGCGGGTCGATCCCGTGGGCCAGGTTGTACGCAGCCTGCTTCTCCCGCCGGCGGTTGGTCTCCTCGATGGCCGCGGCCATCGAGTCGGTCACCGAGTCGGCGTACATGTGCACCTCGCCGGACACGTTCCGCGCCGCCCGGCCGATGGTCTGGATCAGGCTCTTCTCGCTGCGCAGGAAGCCCTCCTTGTCGGCGTCCAGGATGGCGACCAGGGACACCTCCGGCAGGTCGAGACCCTCCCGCAGCAGGTTGATGCCGACCAGGACGTCGTAGTCGCCGGTCCGCAGCTCACGCAGCAGCTGCACCCGCTGAAGCGTGTCCACCTCCGAGTGCAGGTACCGGGTCCGGATGCCGTTCTCCAGCAGGTAGTCGGTCAGATCCTCGGCCATCTTCTTGGTCAACGTGGTGACCAGCACCCGCTCGTTGCGCTCGGCTCGCAGCCGGATCTCGCCCATCAGGTCGTCGATCTGGCCGGACGTGGGCTTGACGATCACCTGCGGGTCGACCAGTCCGGTCGGGCGGATCAGCTGCTCGACGAAACCCCGGGACTTGGCCATCTCGTAGTTGCCGGGGGTCGCCGACAGGTAGACCGTCTGGCCGATTCGGTCGACGAACTCCTCCCACCGCAGCGGCCGGTTGTCCATGGCGCTGGGGAGCCGGAAGCCGTGGTCGACCAGCGTCCGCTTCCGCGACATGTCGCCTTCGTACATCCCGCCGATCTGCGGCACGGTGACGTGCGACTCGTCGATGACCAGCAGGAAGTCCTCCGGGAAGTAGTCGAGGAGGCAGTTGGGCGGACTGCCCGGTCCTCGGCCGTCGATGTGGCGCGAGTAGTTCTCGATGCCGGAGCAGGTGCCGATCTGCCGCATCATCTCGATGTCGTAGCTGGTCCGCATCCGCAGCCGCTGGGCCTCGAGCAGCTTCGAGTGACGCTCCAGCTCCGCTAGGCGCTGCTCGAGCTCGTCCTCGATGCCGCGGATGGCTCGCTCCATCCGGTCCGGTCCGGCCACGTAGTGGCTGGCCGGGAAGAGGTACATCTCCTCGTCCTCGGTGACCACCTCCCCGGTCAAGGGATGCAGCGTGCTCAGCCGCTCGATCTCGTCGCCGAAGAACTCGACCCGGACGGCCAGCTCCTCATACATCGGGAACACCTCCAGCGTGTCCCCACGCACCCGGAAGGTGCCACGGCTGCCGGCCAGGTCGTTGCGCGCGTACTGGATGCCGACCAGCCGACGCAGCAAAGCGTCCCGCTCGATCTCGTCCCCGACCCGCAGCCGGATCATCCGGCTGACGTACTCCTGCGGGGTGCCCAGGCCGTAGATCGCCGAGACGGTGGCCACCACGATGACGTCCCGCCGGGTCAGCAGCGAATTGGTCGCCGAGTGCCGCAGCCGCTCGACCTCCTCGTTGAGCGAGGAGTCCTTCTCGATGTAGGTGTCGGTCTGCGGGACGTAGGCCTCGGGCTGGTAGTAGTCGTAGTAGGAGACGAAGTACTCCACGGCGTTGCGCGGGAAGAACTGCCGAAGCTCGTTGGCGAACTGCGCGGCCAGGGTCTTGTTGGGCTGCATCACCAGCGTTGGGCGCTGCAGTCGCTCCGCCAGCCAGGCGACGGTCGCCGTCTTGCCCGTGCCGGTCGCCCCCAGGAGCACGACGTCCTGCTCCCCCGCCTCGATCCGCCGCTCCAGCTCGGCGATCGCCGTCGGCTGGTCACCCGACGGTTCGAAGTCGCTCTCGACCTTGAAGGGAGCCACCCGACGCTGCAGGTCGGTTACCGGACGAACCATGACGTCGAGCCTATGAGCCCCCACCGACAGTTCTCATT
>DASQVF010000040.1:0-2145 GCA_035640915.1 Propionibacteriaceae bacterium | reverse complement strand
GGACGGTTCTTGGATTGGCCGCGTCCTCCGGCGCGCCATCGGAGGACTGCTGGTCGCGGTAACCGTCCGGGGTGAAGCGGTTCGCAACCTCGGTTGTGTCCAGCTGCCCGTCGACCACCAGGCGTGCTTCGCCGGTCGGCGCCCGAACGCACGGGCGAACCGGACTCTTCCGCTCCGCGCCGCCCTGGTTCAGGTCCAGCTCGACCTTCAGCCGGCGGCGAGGGAGAGTCGGCGATGACGACCGAGCCGATGGCGGTCCTGCTGACGGCGCTCCCGGTGATCGGTTACGCCGGCTTCGTTCTCTGGGCCGGTCCACTGGTCTTCTGGGCCCTAGTCTGGCCAGCCGGCCGACGGCAGCGTCGGCTGCTCCTGCTCTCCGGCGTCGGGGCCGTGCTGCTGATGCTCACCTCGGTCGCCGAGCCGGCAATCCGGCTGGCCGTCGGCGGCCAGCCGCTCGACGAGGTGGCGCCGCCACTGGCCGGGGCGGCCGTCCTGTTCCGACTGGCGATCCTGGCCGCCTCGTTGTTCTACCTGGTGGACCTGGTGGCCGGGGAGCTCGTCGGGAGCCGCCGAACCGTGGCCCTGATCTCCGTCGTGGTGGTGGCGGCCACCCTGGCCGTCCAGCCCGCGGTGCTCGGTCAACCGGGTCCGCTGCTCGCGGCCCTCGGTGTAGCCGGTCACCTGCTGGCCGCCGCCACCTGGCTGGGCGGGCTGGTCGCCCTGGCGACGGTCGTCCGGCGGGGTTCGGAGGCCCAAGCGACCACCGGACTGGTCACCCGGTTCTCCCCTGTGGCCACGCTCGGGCTCGGGCTGCTGGTGCTGGCCAGCGGTCTCACCGTGATGGCCGCGGCCTGGGGCAGCCCGGCCGACCAGCGCGCGAGCCAAGGGCTGCTGGTCCGGCTCGGCGTGATCGCGGCCCTGCTGGTGGTCGCCGGGTACGCCCACCGCGCCACTGCTCGGCTCGCCTTCCGCCGGCTCTTCAGCGCGCAGCACGCCACCGGTTCGGCGCGGGACCGGACCGTGACTCAGGTGATCGGGGCCGAGGTCATCATCGCCGTGGTCGCGCTGGGCGCGGGGATGGCCGTCGCCTTCACGGCTTGACCGGGATCGAGTGCAGCCGGAGCCGGCATCAGGACGTCGGCGTGGCGACGCGGGCCAGCAGGGCGCTCAGCACGTCGGGATCGGTGGTGTTGCAGCCAAGCTCGTGGTCCAGCTTCCCGGTGCCGTGGTAGTCGCTGGAGCCAGTGGCGAGCAGACCCAGTTCACCGGCGAGGGTGCGCAGCCGGGCACGCGTGTCGGCGTCATGATCCTGGTGGTCCACCTCGATGCCGTCCAGACCGTGCTCGGCGGCCAGCCGGGTGAGCACGTCCGGCGGCAGCACGTGCTCGCGACCCCGGCCCCATGGGTGGGCGATGACGGCCGCCCCGCCGGCCGCGTGGACCAGCTCGATGCCCCGCTCGACCGGGATGGCGTAGCGGGGCACGTGCGCCGGACCGCCGTCGGCGAGGAACCGGTCGAACGCCTCCGTGCGGTCGGCGACATGGCCAGCCTTGACCATCGCGTCGGCGATGTGCGGCCGGCCGACCGACGGGCTCTCGCCCACCTCGGCCAGCACCTGCTCCTCGGTCACCGGTACGCCGAGCTCGGCGAGCCGGGCCAGCACGCCGGAGAGCCGGCCCATCCGCCCGCCGCGGACCTTCTCCAGCTCGGCGGCCAGGGCCGGCGAGTCCGGGTCCGCACCGTAGGCCAGCAGGTGGACGCTCTGCCCCACCCGGGTGCAGGACAGCTCCATCCCGCGGACCACCTGCACCCCGACCTGCTCGCCGCGGGTCGCGGCCTCGTCCAGCCCGGCGAACGTGTCGTGATCGGTCAGCGCCACCACGTCCAGCCCGACCGCGCGGGCCCGGTCGACCAGCGCGGCCGGTGTGTCGGTGCCGTCGGAGATGGTCGAGTGCGTGTGCAGGTCGATCCGCATGATCTAAGTGCTTACCACGCGCTCGTCGGGCATCGGAGGAGCGCTCCGCTGGTGGGCGGAGGAACGAGGAGCGAAGGCCGTTGTTTCCGGTCGCGGTGAGCGACGACGACACCGGCTCTCCGCGCGCGACGGGTGGGCGACGAGCAGGGTCAGGACGGCAGCAGCGCGCG
>DASQVF010000039.1:0-6158 GCA_035640915.1 Propionibacteriaceae bacterium | reverse complement strand
ACGTGGTCGCCTGGGCCGACGGCGGACTCACCGACCTGGACAACTTGACCCTGCTCTGCCGCTACCACCACCACAACTTCCTTCGCCGCGGCTGGGACTGCACCACCAACGACGACGGGCTACCCGAATGGCGACCACCCGCGTGGGTCGACCGCGAACGCCGACCGATGATCAATCACCGCATCCGCAGCGCCATCGCCCTCATCACCCACCGAAGGCAGTAGGAGTTCGGCGTGCCCTTTCACAGGCTCGCGCAGAGCGGCAGGGTTCAGGACGCGAGACGTCACACTCGCCCAACTAGGGTGCGAGGCATGCCGACGGAGCCCTCCGACATCACGATCCTCGAGCGACTGGCCGCGATCGACACCACCTCCCTGGCCGACGCCGGCGGCGGTCGACTACGCATCCTGCCGGCCGCCCTCCGGCCGATCCGGCCCGGGCTGCGCATGGTCGGCCGGGCGCTGACCGTGGACGCTCACGACGACCTGATGCCGATTCTGGCCGGGCTGCACCAGTCGGGCCCCGGTGACGTCCTGATGGTCGTCGGCCACGAGCAGCATGCGGTCGCCGGCGAGCTGTTCGCCACCGAGGCGCTGCGCCGCGGCGTCACCGGGATCGTGATCGACGGGCGGTGTCGGGACAGCCGTACGCTCGCCCGGCTCGACCTCCCGGTGTACGCCCGCGGCGTCGCGCCCACCGCGTGCCCGGCGCGGGCCCAACCCGTTCTCCAGGTACCGATCAGCATCGGCGGGGTCGAGGTGCGCCCGGGGGATCTCGTGCTCGGTGACGACGACGGCATCGTCGTCGCGGGCGCCGACGAGCTCGCCGCGGTGCTCGACGGCGCCGAGGCGATCCAGCGCCGGGAGGAGGCACTGCAGACCGCCATCGCCGCCGGCACGTCGCTGTTCGACCGCCTCAACTTCGAGCAGCACGTCGCCGCGATCGAGGCCGGTCGGGACAGCCGGCTCGCGTTCTCATGACCGTCACCGCGCCACCCACCGTTGCGTACGCGAGGCGGATGAGCCGCGTGCAGCCGTCAGCCATCCGCGAGCTGCTGCGCCTCGGCGCCGACCCGCAGGTCATCTCCTTCGGCGGCGGCTACCCCGACCCGGCTCTGTTCCCGATCGCTGAGCTGCGGGAGGTCTACGCCCGACTGCTCACCCCCGAGCGGGCGATCGCCCTGCAGTACACCGCCTCCAACGGCCTGCCCCAGCTGCGGGCCCAGGTCGCCGAGCGGCTCACCAGGGACGGCATCGCCTGCACCGCCGACGATGTGCTGATCATCCAGGGCGGCCAGCAGGGTCTGGACCTGGCCGCCAAGCTGGTCGTCGACGCCGGGGACGTGGTCATCACCGAGAACCCGACGTTCCTGGGGGCACTCATCGCCTTCGCCCCCACCGAGCCGGAGTACGCGCCGGTGCGGACCGACGCCGACGGGATGGACACCGACCACCTCGAGGAGGTGCTCGCCGCCCATCCGAACGCGAAGATGCTCTACACCGTCCCGGACTTCCAGAACCCGACCGGGGTCACGCTTAGCCTGGCCCGGCGGCACCGGCTGATCGAGCTGGCCAACGCGTACGGGGTGCTGGTCGTGGAGGACACGCCGTACCGGGCGCTGCGCTACGCGGGCGACCCGCTGCCCACGCTGAAGAGCCTGGACACCCAAGGTCGGGTGCTGCACCTGGGCAGCTTCTCGAAGATCCTCGCGCCGGGGATGCGGCTCGGCTGGGCCGTGGCCAGTCCCGAGATCCTCGAGAAGCTCGCCCTGCTCAAGCTCGCGGCGGACACCCAGAACAGCACCCTCAACATGACCGCGACCTCGGACTACCTGTCCCACTACGACATCGACGGCCACATCGCCCGGGCGATCCCGGTCTACCGGCACAAGCGCGACCTGATGCTCGCCACCATGGCCGAGACGTTCCCGGACGACGTGCACTTCACCGAACCGGACGGCGGGTTGTTCGTCTGGCTGACGCTGCCCGACGGGTTCGACGCGGCAGCCTTCATGGCCGAGACCCTGCTGCCCGAGGCCAAGGTCGCCTACGTGCCGGGCGCCACGTTCTTCCCGGTCGACCAGCGGCCCAACCACGCCCGGCTGAGCTTCTCCGGCGTGCCGGACGACCGGCTGATCCGTGGGATCGCCGAGCTGGGCCGGCTCCTGCACCAGCGACGGCGGTAGCCAGCCCCCAGCCCGCCGTGGCCGATCAGGCCTCGCGCTCCTTCGGCGAGCTCTCCTCGGTCTTGGCCGGGTCGCGCTCGATCACCGGATCGAGGATCTTGTCGATCCGTTGGAGCAGGTCCTCCGGAAGCCGTACCCCGGCGGCCGCCGCGTTGTCGTGCACCTGCTCCGGCCGGGAGGCGCCGATGATCGCGGTGGCCACGTTGTCGTTCTGCAGGGTCCAGGCCACGGCGAGCGCGGCCATCGACAGCCCGGCCTCCTCGGCCAGCGGCTTGAGCTCCTGCACCCGGGACAGCACGTCGTCGCGCATCCAGCGGGCGATCATGTTGGCCCCGCCCTTGTCGTCGGTGGCCCGTGAGCCCTCGGGCGGCTGCTCGCCGGGACGGTACTTACCGGTCAGCACCCCCTGGGCGATGGGTGACCAGACGACCTGGGAGATGCCGAGCTCCTCCGATGTCGGCACCACCTCAGCCTCGATCACCCGCCACAGCATCGAGTACTGCGGCTGGTTGGAGATCAGCTGAACGCCCAGGTCCTTGGCCAGGGCGTGCCCTTCCCGCAGCTGGTCCGCGGTCCACTCGCTCACCCCGATGTAGACCACCTTGCCGGTGCGGACCAGGTCGGCGAACGCCTGCATGGTCTCCTCGAGCGGGGTGAAGTAGTCGTAGCGGTGCGCCTGGTAGACGTCGATGTGGTCGGTCTGGAGTCGGCGCAGCGAGCCCTCCGCCGCCTCCATGATGTGCTTGCGGGACAGGCCGAGATCGTTGGGACCCTTCGGGCCGATGGGGCCGAAGACCTTGGTCATGATCTCGAGCGACTCCCGCCGCTCGCCCTTGAGGGCCTCGCCGAGCACGGTCTCCGCCTTGGTGTTGGCGTAGACGTCGGCGGTGTCGAACGTCGTGATGCCGGCGTCCAGCGCGGCGCGTACGCACGATTGGGCCTGCTCGTTCTCCACCTGGGAGCCGTGGGTCAGCCAGTTGCCGTAGCAGATCTCGGAGATCTTGAAACCAGAGTTGCCGAGGTAGCGATATTCCATATCTCTTCCCTATCCAGTTGCGGCAATGGCCAAGCCGACCCGCGGCCGACGCTCGATGCGCCGAGGAACTTTAGAAGTCGTCGGCCACTGCCTGTCGCGCAGCCGCGACTGCCCGGGTCCGGATCCCGACCCGGTAAGGCGCTTCGGTGAGCGCGGCCGGCCGCAGGACAAGGCCCGCACCGCCCGGTGCGTCCAGCCGCTCGGCGATCAGATCGAGGAAGCCGCCGGCGCTGCCCCACGGTCCACCGACGAGGACCCCCTGCGGGTCCAGCAGTGCGATGACCGAGCTGAGCGCGCCGGCCACGGCTCCGGCGATCTCCCCCGCCCGGCGCCGCTGGCCGGCGGACCGTCCCTCCAGGACCGTGCGGACCCGACCGACGTCGATCGCCTCCGATCCCGGCACGAGCAGATCCCAGGCGGCGAAGCACTCGAACAGCGTCGAGCTGCGGCCACCTGGTCCGGTCGTCCGAGCATGGGCCAGCTCCCCGGCGAGGCCGCGACTGCCCCGGACGACGTAGCCGTCGATCACGACGGCTCCACCGATACCTTCCCCCAGGTAGCACAGCGTGAAGTCGTTCAGGTCGGTCGCGTTGCCGCGCTCCCGCTCGGCCAGGGCGGCCCAGTTGACGTCGTTGTCGACCTCGACCACCGGCGCCACGTCCCGCAGAATCTCCCGCGGCGCGAACGCGCCGACCAGGAAGGGCGAGTACGCCGAGGCGGCCAGCTGTCCGGTCCGCCGATTGACCGGTCCAGCCATGCTGACCACGCAGGCGCGGATGGGGCCGTCCGTCTCCTTGCGAGCGGCCGCCACCGCCGCCCGCAGGGTCGGGCGGAGATCGACCCCGTCGACCGGGGCCTGAACCGGCCGTTCGGCGTGGGCCAGTGGCCGGTCCTTCAGGTCGAAGGTGTCGACGAGAACTCCGTCCGGACCGATGGAGACCGCGAGCGCGGCTGCATGGTCAGCCTGCAGCCGGCAGTAGGTGCCGGCGCGTCCCCGGCCGCCGACCTGGCGCCCGCTCTCGACCACCAGTCCGGCGTCGGTCAGCCGTCGTACGCTTTCGGAGATTGTCGGCTTCGAGATGCCGGTCCGGGCCGCGATCTCTGCTCTGGTCAGGCTCTCCGCCGATAACAGCTGCTCGAACACCCGCCGGTCGGTCAGCCGGCGCAGCATCTCAGCGGTCGGGCGCTCCGGCTCAGCCGCGGTGATCGTCACCTGGGTCAGTCCGTTACAGGCCGAGTCCCCGACGGCCGATCTCGTTCAGCTGAGACGGCGAGAACCGGTTCGGCCACGACACCTCGTAGTCCTCCTCGGGGAAGTCGGAGGGGCTGCGGCCGGCCAGGAACGCCTCGCGGACCAGGCGGGCATAGTTCTCGTTCTTGGCGCACCACGGCGCCGCTGGGATGTACATCACGTTGCCCCAGCCTTGCTGGTTCTGGACCGGCGCCACGGAGTGGATCATGTCGCAGTGCCACCACACCGAGTCGCCCGGCTCGACGTTGGGAATCGGTGAGACGGCTTCGGTCAAGAGCCCGTGCCACTTCTTGGTCATCGGGAAGGTGCGGTTGGGCTTCACCCCGCACATGCTGTCCTCGGGCACGTCGGCCAGCAGCGGTCGGAGCATCATGTACGCCATCGCCTTGGGGATCGGCACCGTGTGCAGGACGCCCTGGTCGTTGTGCATCTCGCTCAGCGCGGTCCAGCCCTGGAAGGTGCGGAACGCCGAGCACATCGTCGAGCCGGGATACTGCCGGGCCTCCGTGCGGTACGCGGCGTCCCACGGGTCGTACGCGGCGAAGTTCCCGTTGAACAGGTGCCGGAAGTGCTGTTGGTAGCCCTCGGTCATCCACAGGTCCAGGGTGCCGGGGTCCATGTGGGTCCCCAGCCCGCCCGAGTCGGTACCGGGTGGGCGGCGGCGAATCCGGTCGGGGTAGAGCGAGTCGCGATCAGGGTCGAACCACCGATGTCCTTCGGTCGCGGAGGTCCACTGCGCGTTCAGGAACGACTGCACCGTGGCCATCCGCGGATGCTGCCGCGCCTCCATCTGCGCGCTGGACCAGTAGATCGGGTAGATCTCCGGCTTGGACGCCTCCAGGTCGCCGAAGAAGTCGTCCGCCGGGCCGGCGTAGTTCTCGAAGAAGTGGTTGGAGTCGACGTAGGCCACGATGTCGCGATCCCACTGCTCAGCCAGGTCACGGGGGAAGTGGCCGCGCACGACGGCGCAGCCCCGCCGCTTGAGCTGGGCGAGCGCCGCGGTGCTGACCGTTCCCGCCGCGATGTCGGCGTAGTCGAGGACCGGCCACACCTCATTCCCGCGCTCGCGGGTGGCCGAGATGTCGGCGATCTCGCCGCGCAGGAACTCCTCGACCTCGGCCACGACCTCTTCCGCGGTGCGGCCGGAAGCGGCGATGCGCTCGCGGATGGCGGACTTGATCTCGACGATCGCCGCCGGCAGGTCATCGGGAAGGGTCTCCCAGTGCGGCAGTCCGGTGAGCTCGCTCCGTTCGACTCCGGCCAGGTCGGTCATGGTGCTCCTCCGTCGTTGGTAAGGGAACTTTATTAATCCCGAGCGTAAAGGTCCTTTACCAAATGCGCAAGAGGGAGTCCGGGCACGCGGTCAACTTGTCGAAGGGGGCCGACTGGCCCAGCCCGCATTCGCGGCGTCAGCGTCGGGGTCGACGTCTCCACCGCCGGGCGGTCCAGCCGAGGTAGGTGCCCAAGGCACCGGCCATGCCGAGTGCGGTGCCCATCATCGGTCCTTCCCAGCGACCCCAGCGATCCTTGTCCGCGGCGGCCAGCTCGCTGATTCCGCGGATGAACGCGGCCGCCACGACCCCGGCGACCAGCCGATCTCCCACCCGTTCCATTCGGCCCACCAACGGCTCGAACTCGCGCGCCTCGAGGCGGACGGTGACCCCGGGGGCGTCCATCAGGTCGAA
>DASQVF010000038.1:0-11834 GCA_035640915.1 Propionibacteriaceae bacterium | reverse complement strand
CCGCCGCTGAAGAACATCGCGTACGGCATGGCGGTGTCGTAGAGCGAGGAGAAGTGGTTGCGGGACTTCCAGCCGACCTGGAACGAGCCCTCGCGGGTCGGTGTCCGGTCGGAGCCGAAGCGCACGTCCATCCGCAGCCGGGCCTGGCCGTCGACCACCCAGACGAGGGAGTTGGTCCGCTTGCTGACGCAGATCGCCCGGCCGGTGAGGCAGCGCGAGTCGAGCCGGGACGCGGTTGCCTTCACCACCTTGTTGTGGAGCTCGGCGTCGGTCGGCGTACGCGTCATGGCGCGCAGCCGGTCCAGGGTCCGCTGGTCGACCTGCCCGGTCACCGGGATGTCGCGCTTGGCCTGGAACCGACGTACGCCGCTGGTCGTGACCGAGCCGTAGGTGCCGGTGACCGCGGCGGCGTACCAGCCGATCTGCTTGAGCCGGGCCTGCAGGCCGCGGACGGCTAAGCCGCGGGAGCCGGGCTTCATCAGGGCCGGACCGGCCACCAGGATGTTGTGCCGCTCGGCCCGGGTGGGGGTGCGGGTCATCGCGACCAGCTTCGACCAGGTCCGCTTGTCGACCTCGCCGGTGACGGAGAGGTCCCGCTTGCCCTGGAAGCCACGGACCGCCCTGGTGGTGGCGCCGGCGTACGCCCCGGTGATCGACCCGGAGTACCACTCGAGCTGGCGCAGCCGGTGCTGCAGCTCGCGGACCTTCTCACCGTTGGACCCCGCGGCCAGCAGGGCCGCCGGCCGGGTCAGCTTCGGCTTAGGCTTCGGAGCCGGCGTGGTCTTGGACTGGGGCTTGAGCTTGGGCTTGGATTCCGGTGTGGCGGACGCTGACGGGCGGGGTGTCGGCGCGGCGGCCGTCGCGGCGGCTGTATTGGTCTTCGGCGCGGCCGGCGCGGCCGTCGCCGCATCCGGTGCGGCCGGCGCGGTGGTCGTGGTCTCGGCCACGGGCTCGGAGCCCGGGGTGCCGATGCTGGCTGGGGTGCAGCCGGACAGCAGCACGGTCGTGACCGCTACCGCGGTGACGGCGACCGCCGTCCTCCGAACACCAAGCATGAGCACTCCTCCACCTACGTGACAACATGAGTCACAACCGTCACACCGTATCGTCTTCGCGGTCAATCGGCAGGCTTCCGGAGCAGGAAGCCGAACACCCTGACCGCCGCGTACGCGTGGCCCGCCCCGGAGGCCGCCCGCACTGCATGTACCGCCGTACTCTGCCTCGTCCTGGCCGAGGAAGCCGCCGGTGACCGCCAGGTGGGCGTGTCAGAGAAGCGACATCGCTCGCAGACACCCAGGGGGAACGGCGGCTGGCGTTCCTACGTCTCGACCGGCAGCCCGGCGTCGGCCCAGCCGTAGATCCCACCCTCGAGATTGACCGCCTGGTAGCCCTGGGCGTTGAGGTACTCCGTCACCCGGCCGGAACGGGAGCCGGCCGCGCAGACGCAGACGACCCGGTCGCCCACCTCGTCCAGCCGGCTCAGCAGCTGATCCATCGGGATGTGTACCGCGCCGGCGATCCGCCCCTGGTCCCACTCGCCGTCGGTGCGTACGTCGAGCAGCATCCAGCCCTCGGCCAGCTTGGCCGACACTTCGCGGGGTGGCACCGACGGCGCAGAAGAACCAAACACAGCAGCCCTACTTCAGCAGCTTGGACAGTCGCCGGTCGGCGAGCTTCTTGCCGCCCGTCTGGCAGGTCGGGCAGTACTGCAGCGAGGAGTCGGCGAAGGACACCTCGGCGATGGTGTCGCCGCAGGCGTCGCAGGTCTCGCCCTTACGGCCGTGCACCCGTAGCCCGGACTTCTTCTCACCCTTGAGGTCCTTGGCCGCCAACCCCTCGGCCCGGGCGATGGCCCCGGTCAGCTCGTGCTGCATCGCGGCGTACAGCCCGGTCAGCTCCCCTGGCGTCAGGGAGTTGGCGGGCTTGAACGGGCTCAGCTTGGCCGCGTGCAAGATCTCATCGGAGTACGCGTTGCCGATCCCGGCGATCGTGCGCTGGTCCTTGAGCACTCCCTTGAGCTGCGCCCGCCCGGCCCGGCCGAGGATCGCGCCGAGCGCCGCCTCGTCGAAGTCGTCGCTCAGCGGGTCGGGCCCGAGGGTGGCCACCATCGGGATCGACTGCGGGTCGTCCACCACGTAGATCGCCAGCTTGCGCTGGGTGCCGGCCTCGGTGAGGTCGAACCCGGACCCGTCGTCCAGATGTACGCGCAGCGCGAGCGGGCCCTTTCCCGGCTTGGCCGCGGTGGTCGGCTGCGTCTCTTTCCACCGCAGCCAACCGGCCCGGGCCAGGTGGAACACCAGGTGCATTCCGCCCGCCTCGACGTCGAGGAACTTGCCCCGGCGGGTCACCGACTCGACCTGCAGCCCGTGCAGCGCCGACAGCGGTGGCGAGTAGGTCTTCAGGGCGCTGAACGCGGTCAGCTCGATCCGGGCGATCACGTGGCCCACGCACCGCTCGGTGAGGAAGCGCGCGAGCGACTCCACCTCGGGCATCTCCGGCACGATCTCGAGTTTATGAGGATGCGCGCTGCGCTTGAAGAAGCGCCCTTCGACAGGCTCAGGGCGCAGTGCTCCACTCGGGAGCCGGTCGCCTGAGGGCTGCGGCCAGCCGCTGGAGATAGTCCTCCCGGGCCAGCTCGACCGCCCCGAGGGAGGCCAGGTGCGGGGTGACCCACTGCACGTCCAGCAGCCGGTCGGTGGGGTCGGCGGCTACGAGGAGCTCGACCAACGCGACCAGCGCCGCCTTGGACGCATCCCGCCCGATGTCGGGCCGGTGGAACATGGACTCCCCGGCGAACAGCCCGCCCAGGCTGACCCCGTACAGCCCGCCGGCCAGCTGCCCCTCCCGGGTCCACGCTTCCACCGAGTGCACGATCCCGCGCGAGTGCAGCTCGGTGTAGACCCGGCGGATCCGGCGGTCGATCCAGCCGTGCGGTCGGCGGCGGTCCGCGCACCCCTCCAGCACCTCCGGGAACGCCGAGTCCAGGCGGATCTGGTACCGCGGCAGCATCTTGCGCAGCGACCGGCTTACCCGCAGCCCGTCCAGCGGCAGCACGCCACGGCGCAGCGGCGAATACCAGCCCATCAGCCGAGCCGGCGCGGGCATCGGGAAGACCCCGGCGGCGTACGCGGCCAGGGTCAGGTCGGCGTCGAATGCGCGGGACACCCCGATCAGATCGTCGTGTCGCCACGAGTCCGGCGATCCGAACGGGGAGGCCATACCGGCCATTGTCGGCTCAGGGGCGGGTTCGGGGTCGGGCCGGGGTGACGCCCGGCGTCCGACCCTGATCGGCCACGTACCCTGGGGACAGCGCGGTCGTCGGGACCGCCCGGAGGCGTTCGCGGAGGGCGACAGATGCCGTCAGCAGCAGACGTGGGCAAGATCATCGCCCGTGGGATCGGCCCGGTGGCCACCAGCCTCGTGACGCCCCAGATCGCCGGCGGCGCCCTGCGTCGGGTGCTCGAGGTGGCCATCGACGGCTACGGCCGGCTCCCCGGCGCCAAGGCGGTCGCCGCCAAGCACCTGCAGCGGCACGGCGGCTCGGCGGACGACGCGATCGACAGCATCATCGAAGCCCACATCCGGCTGGCCTCGGCCCAGGGCTTCGTCACCAATCTCGGTGGCATCGCCGCGCTGGCCATCGCCGTGCCGGCCAACCTGGCCGGGGTCGCGGTGCTGCAGGTCCGGATGGTCGCCGCGATCGCCCACTTGCGCGGCTACGACGTCAACGACAACCGGGTGCGGACCGCCCTGGTGATGTGCCTGCTGGGCGGCGAGCAGGTCGCCAAGCGGATCGTCGAGGGCAAGCTGCCCACCTCGCCGATGACGGTGGCCACGGCACCGATGTTCGATCCGCACCTCGACCAGCAGGTTGCCGAGGAGGTCACCACCGGCCTGGCCTCGCGGGTCGGCGGGCGCAACATGGCGCTCGTGGTGACCAAGAAGGTGCCGCTGCTCGGCGGCGGCATCGGCGCGGTGATGGACGGCTACGCGACCCACCAGATCGGCAAGTACGCCAAGAGCGAGCTCGTGCGGCGGCGGGCCCTGGGCCACCAGTAGGGTCTCGCACAGACCGAAGCTGCGGCGGGGGCGGCGGCCAAGGACCACCTATCCCCGACCAGTCCAGGTGAAGGACCTCGTGCCCGACCACCCGCTGACCCGCCGCACCCTGCTGCTCGGCGCGGCCGGGAGTTCGGCCGCCGCCCTCGCGAGCGGCTGCTCCCTCGGCTCGCCGCGCTCACCGTCGCCCGGATCCACCCCGCCGGCGAGCCCGTCGGGCCCGGCCTCCCCTACGACGCGGACGACGCCGACGCCCACCCCGACGCCGCGCTCCCCGTTCCCGAGGCCCAGGCCACCTGGCCCCGCCACGTTCCAGGCGAACGAGCTGGGGATGGTGCCGGTGATGATGTACCACCGGCTGACCAGCCGGCCGGGCGAGTACGACATGACGCCGGGTGGGTTCCGGACCCAGGTCCGGCGGCTCCTGGACTCCGGGTACCGGCCGGTCGATGCCCGCGACTTCGCCCGAGGACGGATGGACGTGCCGGCCGGGACGACGCCGGTGGTGCTCACCTTCGATGACAGCACACCGGGGCAGTTCGCCCTGCGCTCCGACGGGCGGCTGGATCCCCACTGCGCCGCCGGCATCCTGACCGCGGAATGCGCCAAGGTGTCGGGTGCCGAGCCCCGGGCCACGTTCTACGTGAACCGGGAGCCCTTCGGGCCGGAGTCCGAGCGGCAGCAGCGACGCCGTCTCCGGGCCCTGCTGGAGATGGGCTTCCAGCTCGGCAACCACAGCCTCGACCACCCCAACCTGGCCACGTTGTCCGACACCGGGGTGGCCGAGCAGCTGGTCGGACTGAACACGCTGATCACCCAGCTCGCGCCTGGAGCCGACATGTCCAGCCTGGCGCTGCCGTTCGGCGTGTCTCCCCGCAACCGCCGGCTCGCCCGCCGGGGATCGTGGCGCGGGACGTCGTACGCGTTCGACCTGGTCCTGCTGGTCGGGGCCAGCCCGAGCCCGTCGCCCTTCGACGTGGACTTCGACCCGTACGCGGTGCCCCGCATCCGCGAAACCTCCTATCGGGGCGGACGGACCCCGCTGACCGGGACCTACTGGCTGGACTACCTCGACGCGCGGCCGAAGGAGCGCTACGTCAGCGCCGGCAACCCGGGTCACGTCACCGTGCCCAAGGCGCTGCGTGGCCAGGTGGCCGACCGCTACCAGCGACGCCTCATCAGCTACTGACCTCCCGTCCGCCTCACGCACCGACCGGGCGGGAGTCGGGTCGTAGGGACGTATCGCCGAGCACGGCCGAGCCCTCCTCTCCAGCGACTTGCAAGACAGCCAAGGCTGCCTTAACTTAGGGAAGGCTCACCTGCGAGTCGTCCGTTCGGCAGTCTCGGCCCGGGGAAGAGGAGTCATGCTCGCCAACTTCCTCATCGGCCTGCGTGAGGGCCTCGAAGCCGCGCTGGTGGTCAGCATCCTGGTCGCCTACCTGGTCAAGTCCGACCGTCGGCACCTGCTGCCGCGGATCTGGCTGGGCGTAGTCATCGCCGCCGGCATCTCGCTCGCGGTCGGCGCCGCGCTGACCTTCGGCCCCAAGGGGCTGACCTTCGAGGCGCAGGAGCTGATCGGCGGCCTGCTGTCGATCATCGCGGTCGGCTTCGTCACCTGGATGATCTTCTGGATGGCGCAGGCGGCCCGCTCCCTCTCCGGCCAGCTCCGGGCCCAGATCGACACGGCGGCCGAGGCCAAGCCCTGGTCGCTGGTGATCGTGGCCATGCTGGCTGTCGGCCGGGAGGGCCTGGAGACCGCGCTGTTCCTGTGGGCGGCGACCAAGGCCGCCGGCTCGACCACGACCCCGCTGATCGGCGCCGCCCTGGGGCTGGCGGTGGCCGTCACGCTCGGCTACCTGATCTACCGCGGCGCCCTGAAGATCAACCTGACCCGGTTCTTCACCTGGACCGGCGGGTTCCTGATCCTCGTCGCCGCCGGCGTGCTCGCGTACGGGGTGCACGACCTGCAGGAGGCCCGCTTCCTGCCCGGCCTCTACAACCTGGCGTTCGACGTCTCCCACGTCATCCCGCCGGGCTCGTGGTACGGCACCCTGCTCAAGGGCATCTTCAACTTCTCCCCCGCGACCACCAAGCTCGAGGCCGTCGCCTGGGTGGCGTACGTCGTCCCGACCATGGCGCTGTTCCTCTACAAGATCCGGCAGCGCTCGGCCTCCTCGTCCCCCCGTCCGGCGCCTGCCGCGACGGTCTCCGCCGGAAGGAACTGACCCACCCATGCTCCGCCTCGCGCGGCCTCGCCTCGCCGCTGCGGCCGGTCTGGCCCTCGCGCTGCCGCTCCTGGCCGCCTGCACCGACAACAACCCGACGGCCGGCGATGCCGGGCCGGCCGCCAACCCGCGGGCGCTGACCGTGCAGGCGACCGACACCGAGTGCACGCTCTCCGCGGTCACCGCGCCGTCGGGCAACTTGACCTTCTCGGTTACCAACGGCGGCAGCAAGGTGACCGAGTTCTACCTGCTGGCCGACGACGGGCTGCGGATCATCGGCGAGATCGAGAACATCGGGCCGGGCCTGTCCCGCGACCTGGTGCTGCGGGCCGGGCCGGGCGAGTACTTCACCGCCTGCAAGCCGGGCATGGTCGGCGACGGCATCCGCGCGGCATTCTCGGTCACCAGCTCGGAGGAGGACAGCGCGCCCAGCGGCAACGACGCGGAGCTGGTCGAGCAGGCCAACCGGTCCTACCAGGCGTACGTGAAGGACCAGACCGAGCAGCTGGTGGCCAAGACGACCACCTTCGTCGAGCTTTACAAGAGCGGCAGGGACGACGAGGCCCGGGCGCTCTACGCCCCGGCGCGCGTGCACTGGGAGCGGATCGAGACCGTGGCCGAGTCCTTCGGCGACCTGGACCCGAGGATGGACATCCGCGAGGCCGACCTGGAGCCGGGTCAGGAGTTCACCGGCTGGCACCGGATCGAGAAGGACCTGTGGCCGGCGCGGGCCAAGGGCTATTCGCCGCTGTCAACGGCCGATCGGGCCAAGTACGCCGACGACCTGCTCAGCAACACCAACACCCTCTACGACAAGACCCGGGATCTGACCTTCACCACCGACCAGATCGCCAACGGCTCCCGAGGCCTGCTGGACGAGGTGGCGACCGGCAAGGTGACCGGTGAGGAGGAGTACTGGTCACGCACCGACCTGTGGGACTTCCAGGCCAACGTGGACGGCGCGCGGGTCGCCTTCGACGGGCTGCGGCCGCTGCTGAAGACCAAGGACGCGGAGCTGGACAGCCGGATCGACGCGAAGTTCGCCGCGTTGCAGGATCTGCTGGACTCCCACCGCTCCGGCGACGGGTTCAAGTACTACAACGAGCTGAGCTCGGCTGAGGTCAAGCAGCTCTCGGACGCGGTGAACGCCCTGTCCGAGCCGCTGTCCCAGCTGGCCGCGGCGGTCATCTAGGTTCGGGTAGGCGATGGCAATCGAGACGATGCGGCCTGAGCCGGAGATGCGGCCTGATCCCGAGATGCGGCCTGAGCCTGTCGAAGGCCCACCCGGCACCCTTCGACAGGCTCAGGGCGCATCGGCTCGACAGGCTCAGGGCGCAGACCCTCGGACGACACAGGGCGCATCCGTGTCGCGCCGCGGGCTCCTCGGGGCTGCCGGGGCGGGGCTCGCCGGGGTCGCGGCCGGCGCCGCCGGCGGTTTCGCCCTGGGGAGCCAGGAGGGTACGCCGGAGGCCGCGCCCGACCCGGGCGCGCGCACCTATCCCTTCCACGGCGTACGCCAGGCCGGGATCGTCACGCCGATGCAGGACCGACTGCACTTCGCCGCCTTCGACGTCATCACCGACTCGCGCTACGAGCTGATCGGGCTGCTGCAGGACTGGACCCTGGCCGCCGAGCGGATGACCCGGGGGCTCGGGGCGGGAGAGGTCGGTCCCACCTCGGGTCCGTACAACGCCCCGCCCGACGACACCGGCGAGGCGATCGGGCTGCCGCCGTCGGGGCTGACCATCACCTTCGGGTTCGGGCCGTCGCTGTTCCGCTCCGGCGGCCAGGACCGGTTCGGGCTGGCGGCGCGGCAGCCGGCGGCGCTGCAGCGGCTGCCGCACTTTCCGGCCGACAAGCTGGACCCGGACCGCTCGGACGGCGACCTGTGCATCCAGGCCTGTGCCGACGACCCGCAGGTAGCGGTGCACGCAGTGCGCAACCTCGCGAGGATCGGGTTCGGCCGGGCGTCGGTGCGCTGGTCGCAGCTCGGTTTCGGGCGCACCTCCTCGACCTCGACCAGCCAGGCCACGCCGCGGAACCTGATGGGGTTCAAGGACGGCACGATGAACCTCAAGGCCGAGGAGCCGGCCCAGCTGGACCAGCACGTCTGGGTGCCGTCGGGTGCGGACCGTAAGGGCGAGTGGCTGGCGGGCGGGACCTACCTGGTGGCCCGCCGGATCAACATGACCATCGAGACCTGGGACCGCCAGCCGCTGAGCGAGCAGGAGCGGGTGATCGGGCGGACCAAGGCCGAGGGCGCGCCACTGTCCGGCGGGAGCGAGTTCAGCCAGCCGGACTTCTCCCTCAAGGGACGGGGCGACCAGCCGCTGGTCGCGGTGGACGCCCACGTGCGGATGGTGCACCCGGACAACAACGGCGGGGTGCGGATGCTGCGCCGGGGCTACAACTTCGTCGACGGCAGCAACGGACTGGGCCGGATGGACGCCGGGCTGTTCTTCCTGGCCTTCGTCGTCGACCCGCGGACCCACTTCATCCCGATGCAGACCCGGCTGGGGCTGAACGACGGGCTGAGCGAGTACATCCAGCACACCGGGTCCGCCCTGTTCGCCATCCCACCGGGCATCGCCGCCGGCGAGTACGTCGGCCAGCGCCTGTTCAGCTAGCTCCGGGGCGGCCCTGGCTGAGCTGACGGCGACGTACGTCGGATCGCGTCCCCCGCCGCCCGGGTCGGCCGCCGGCGTTGACAGGCATCGGAATCGGTTCGAGAGTGAGGCTCGAGCAGATCTCATCGTGGGAGGGATGACCATGCCAAAGGTCGTGCATTTCGAGATCCCGGCGGATGACCTGGATCGGGCCAAGAAGTTCTACGGCGAGGCGTTCGGCTGGGACCTGCAGACCTCGCCCATGCCCGGTGGCGGCCAGTACACGTCAGTGGTGACCACACCGGTCGACGAGCAGACCCAGCTGCCGACCGAGCCGGGAGGGATCAACGGTGGCATGACCAAACGCACCGACGAGACGCCCACCCCGGTGATCACCGTCGATGTCGAGGCCATCGACGATGCCCTCCGGCAGATCGAGGCCAGCGGAGGCAGCACCGTACTCAGCCGCACCGAGATTCCCGGGATGGGCGCGTACGCGTACTTCCGGGACTCCGAGGGCAACGTCATGGGGCTCTGGGAAACCACCACGATGTGAGCTCTCAGCGCAACCCGGACGGCTCGGCGTCGCACAACTGCCGCCGAGCCTCCGCGGGTGCGGCAGGAATCCGCAACGTGGTCAAGGACGCCGACAGTCGCAGATTTCGCACGAAGCGCCCCGGACTCATCGGTTCACGAATGGCGGCATCCAGTTCGGCCAGTTGACCGCACGCCAGGGCGCTGCGGGCATCCCGGACGGACTGCCGGTCACCGAGCTGTGGGGCTGCGTATCTCGCCTGTCGCCAAACCGGCGGCGGCGCAGCGTGGCCGATGCGCATCCCGGTCTGCTCGTCGACGGCCACTCGGGCGCCGACCGGGTCGGCCAGTGCGAAGCGATCAGCGATCAGCACCTCGTTGCCGGCCAGGACGCCGATGATGCCGAGATTGCTGGCGGTGTAGACAAGGCGGTACCCGGGCGCGGCGGGCAGGATCTGCTTGCCGTCCTCGAAACGCGAGGAACCGCGCCGGGCCTCCTCGGACAACCGGACGCCGACCTCGTACTGCCACGACCCTCGCCAGTCAGCCGGACCGAGCGGTCGACCGCTGATCACGCGGGTCGCGTAGTAGTGACGCTCGTCAGCGATGCCGGTCTGCGGATCCGTTCTGGGCACCGGCGGGAAGCGCAGGAACAGACCCGTGACCAGGGCGGACACGACCACGACGACCACCCCGACAGCAAGGGCGCGCTGGCCCTTCGAGATCCGGACAACGGCCGCGGCCACTGTCACCGCGAAGAGAGCCGGCAGCAGCAGCCGGCCGTGCATGAAGTCGCCACCGACCCGGACGACATACAACCCGTGCAGCAGCCCCGCAGTCAGGGGCGCCAGGATCGCCGCCGTCCGACCGCGATCGCCCGTGCGGCCCGCCAGCACCGCGGTCCTGATCACCAGCAGGATCAACACGGCGAGGGGAACGTAGAGGGCGTAGCGACCGACCAGATCCAGCAGATACGCCACGCCCTGATCCCAGCGAGCATCGGCCGCAGACTTCGCCAGCGCGGTGTTCGGTACCAACGCCGCGTAGTAGCCCATCCGGAACACCTGCCAGGCCAGGGGGAGCACGGCGGCGATCAGGATGGAGAAGAGAACCGATCGAACGGTGAGCCGACTCTGCAGCAGGAGTGCCAGTCCGAAGCAGGCGGACATCAGCGCTAGGTCCGGGCGGATCAA
Organism: Propionibacteriaceae bacterium; assembly: GCA_035640915.1. Lineage (GTDB taxonomy): Bacteria > Actinomycetota > Actinomycetes > Propionibacteriales > Propionibacteriaceae > Microlunatus. The sequence continues at coordinate 1,217 of DASQVF010000038.1, read as the reverse complement.
GGGACCCAGGCCGATCAGCACGGGCACCCATACCGGGGCGTAGGCGGGCCTACTCGGTCGGGCTTCCAGGCGCCAGACCAGCGCCAGGAAGCAACCGCCGATCCAGGCGAACGTCAATCCGGTTTCCAGGCCGCTGGTGGCGAAATCCCACATCGGCGGGCAGAGGGCGATGACCAGGGCTCCGGCCGGCCACCAGATCCCTGGTCCCGACCGTTGCAGGCGAGCGGAGGCGTACGTGCCGGCGGCCAGCCCCAGCAGGGTCAGCGCCCACCCCAGGACCACCGCGACCAGTGCTGTTTCGATCACCGGTAGAGCGACAGCGGACAGGACCAGCAGACCCAGCCACAGGGTGCTGGTGGCGACCTCCACTCGTTCACCCGCGTTGTACACCAGGCCGTTGTGGGCGAGGACCTGGTCGACCACCCGGAGGTTGATGAGCCCGTCGTCGGACATCCACCGCTGGCGCCATCCCAAGACGGCAAGAACTCCGATCGGGACGAGGGCGGGTGAGCACCGCAGCAGGCTCACCACCCATCGACTCGGCACGCGTCATCTCCTGGGAGGTTGGCAGCTCCTCGATGCGGAAGGGGAGCAGGTCGTCTCGGTTCCCCGCAGTATTCCCATTGGTTTCCCGCGTAAACAGGCTTGTTCGGAACTCGGACGAAAAGGAGCGGCGAACGCCCGAGCCGACAGTCGGTTCCCCAGGGGTGCCAGGGCAGGCCGTCCGGCCTACCCCGACACGCTGAGCGTCCGGCCGTGCCAGTGGGGCCGGTCGACGGCCTCGGTCAGGACCCGGGCCAGCTGAGTCCGGGAGACCTTCATCGAGGACACCCGGTCCTCGAGATCCACCGTCGCCGGGGCTTCGGTCGGGTCGTCGTCCAGGACCACCGGCCGCACCACCGTCCAGTCCAGTCCACTGTTGCGGACCAGCTCTTCCTGGCGTACGTGATCGGCCACCTGCGGCCGGATCACCAGGGTCAAGTACGCCTTGAGCGACAACGGCAGGTTCGCGTACGTCTCACCGATGCCGTAGGTCGACTGCACCACCAGCCGGCGCACGCCGGCGGCGCGCATGGCGTCGATGACCCTGGCCGTGCCCTGTGAGCGCACCTCGAGCGGCGAGGTGGCCCGGCGCAGCAACCGCACGGTGATCGGGTTGTCGGAGATGCCCAGCGTGACGACCACCGCATCCTGACCGACCATGGCCTTGGCCAGGG
>DASQVF010000037.1:0-8705 GCA_035640915.1 Propionibacteriaceae bacterium | reverse complement strand
GCCGGTCTCCGGTGAGCCCCGCCGCGGCCGCCCGCCAGTCGAGCTCCGGCCGGCACCGGCGGGCGATCTCGTCCCGGGTGAAGGGTCCGGCCGTCCGGACCAGGTCGAACAGCTGCTCGGCGGTGCCCGCCTGGCGCTCCTCGCTCAGGCCCTGCAGGTCGGCCTCGGTGGCGGCGATCACGCCCGCGTCGAGCAGCTGCTTGAGTCCGTCCTTACCCAGCAGCTCAGCCAGCAGCGACGCATCCAGAGCCAGCGCGGCGGCCTTCTTCTCGGCCAGGGGCACGTCGCCCTCGTAGACGAAGGCCCCGACGTAGCCGAAGAGCAGCGAGCGGGCGAAGGGCGACGGCTCCTTCGTCTCGACCTCGACCAGCCGGATCGCCCGGCCGGCGACCTGCCGCTGCACCTCGAGCAGGCCGTCGAGGTCGAAGACGTCGGTCAGGCATTCCCGCATCGTCTCCAGCACGATGGGGAACTCCGGGTACTGCGCCGCCACGGTCAGCAGCTGGGCGGACCGCATCCGCTGCTGCCAGAGCGGCGACCGCGACTTGGGGTCGCGCCGGGGCAGCAGCAGGGCCCGCGCGGCGCTCTCCCGGAAGCGGGCGGCGAACAGCGCCGATCCGCCGACCTCGTCGGTGACGACGGACTCGAGCAGCTCCGGGTCGACCACCACCAGGTCGGCGCTGGGCGGCTCGGTCTCGGTGTCGGGGATGCGCAGCACGATGCCGTCGTTGGTCGCCGTGGCCTGCACCTCCATCCCGTACCGCTGCCGGGCCGACTGCTCGATGGCCAGGGCCCAGGGGGCCAGCACCGCGGTGCCCAGGCCGCAGTGCACACAGACCCGCCAGTCGCCGAGCTCGTCGCGGAACCGCTCGACCACGATCGTCTGGTCGGTCGGCAACGCCCCGGTCGCCGCCTGTTGCTCGGCCAGGTAGGACGCGAGGTTGCGCGCCGCGAACTCGTCCAGTCCGGACTCCCGCAGCCGGGACTCGGCCCGCGGCGGAGTCAGAGCGCCGAGCTCCCGGATGAACTGTCCGTACGCGCGGCCCAGCTCCAGCGGCCGACCGGGCGCGTCGCCCTTCCAGAAGGGCAGCCGTCCCGGGCTGCCCGGCGCCGGGGAGACCAACACCTGGTCGTGGGTGATCTGCTCCACCCGCCAGCTCGTCGTGCCGAGGGTGAACACGTCGCCGACCCGGGTCTCGTAGACCATCTCCTCGTCCAGCTCGCCCACTCGGCGGCCGGGGGCGTGCTTCCCGCTGGCGTTGCCCTCACCGACCAGGAAGACGCCGAACAACCCGCGGTCCGGGATGGTCCCACCGGAGGTGACGGCCAGCCGCTGGGCCCCAGGGCGGGCGGTCAGCAGGCCGGTGTCGCGCTGCCAGACCAGCCGCGGCCGGAGCTCGGCGAAGTCCTCGCTGGGGTAGCGACCGCTCAGCATGTCCAGCACGGCCTCGAACGCACTGTGCGGCAGCTCCCGAAAGCTGCTCGCCCGCCGGACGAGGGCGTACAGCTCTTCGGCCTTGGTCTCCTCGACCGCGACGATGGCCACGATCTGCTGGGCCAGCACGTCCAGCGGGTTGCGCAGCTCGGCGATCTCCTCGATCGCACCCTGCCTCATCCGCTCCACCACCACCGCCGACTCGACGAGATCGCCCCGGTGGTTGGGGAAGAACACTCCGCGCGAGGTCGCGCCGACCTGGTGACCCGCCCGGCCGACCCGTTGCAGTCCGCTGGCGACCGAGGGTGGGGCCTCGACCTGCACCACCACGTCGACCGCGCCCATGTCGATGCCCAGCTCCAGTGACGAGGTGGCGACCACGCAGGGCAGCTGGCCGGACTTCAGGTCGTTCTCGATCTGGGCCCGCTGTTCCTTGCTCACCGACCCGTGATGGGCCCGGGCGATGACCGGAGACCCAGAGCCGTCCCGGCCGGACGAGGCCCCCGACTGGGCCATGATCTCCGCGGGCGGTGGGAACTCCGGCGTGGCCTCGCCCAGCCGCTCGGCCTGCAGTTCGTTCAGGTGAGCAGTGAGCCGCTCGGCCAGCCGTCGTGAGTTGGCGAAGACGATGGTCGACCGATGGGCGTTGATGACATCGAGGATCTGGTTCTCCACGTGCGGCCAGATCGACGGTGGACGCGCGGGTGGCCCGTCGTCGTCCAGGCTCGGTGGGGCGGTCGGGGTGGACGCGCTGGCCGCCAGGTCGCTCATGTCCTCGACCGGGACCACGATCGACAGGTCCCAGGCCTTCTCGGCCGGGGGAGCCACCACCCGGACGGGATAAGGCCCGCCGAGGTAGGCGGCGACCCGCTCCGCCGGTCGCACCGTGGCCGACAGCCCGATGCGCTGCAACGGCCGCAGCACCCCGTCGGTGTCCGGAGCCTGCGACTCGGCGGTCAGCGCCTCGAGCCGCTCCAGGGACAGGGCCAGGTGGGCGCCCCGCTTGGTGCCCGCCAGGGCGTGGACCTCGTCGACGATCACAGTGCGCACCGAGCGCAGCAGGTCCCGAGCCGCCGAGGTCAGCATCAGGAACAGCGACTCCGGAGTGGTGATGAGGATGTCCGGCGGCCGGGTGACCAGCGCCCGCCGGTCGGCCGCCGACGTGTCGCCGGACCGGACGCCGACGGTCACGTTCGGCGGGGTCTGCTCCAACCGCAGCGCCGTCTGGGTGATCCCGGCCAGCGGCGCCCGCAGGTTGCGCTCGACGTCGACCGCGAGGGCCTTGAGCGGCGACACGTAGAGCACTCGGCAGCGCTCCTTGGCCGCCGGGACGGGCGAGCGGGTCAGGTCGTCCAGGGCCCACAGGAAGGCGGCGAGCGTCTTGCCGGAACCGGTGGGCGCGATGACCAGCGCGTTCTGCCCCTCCGCGATCGCCGACCAGGCCCCGGCCTGCGCCCCCGTCGGTCGCGCGAAGACCTCCCGGAACCACGTGGCCGTGGCCGGCGAGAACACCGCGAGCGGATCCTTCGGCACGCCGTCCATCTTGCCCGGCCGCACTGACAGCTTTCGGCCCGAGACTGCGGGCTAGGGTCGCCTGCATGACTGGGGCGGGCCCGCGGTGAAGGAGACCGAACTGTGGCAGCGGTTGGAGGCTGCTCTGGGGACGGGCTACTACCGGGTCTGGGCCGCGGAGTTCAGCCTGGCCGAGCTGGGGAACCGCACGGTGGCCCAGGCGCTGGCCGACGGCGTACCCAGCAAGGCCATCTGGCGGGCGGTGTGGGCCGCGCTGGAGCTGCCGCCGCGGGACCGCTGAGGAGTCAGGGACGCCAGGCGGGGTCGCGTCCGGACAGTCCGAGCGCTCGGTCGAGGGCGGACGCCCCCTCCGGCACGTCGATCGGTGGACCGTACACCTCGTACTGCCGGCCCTGCTCCAGGGTCGGCTCCAGGCAGCGGAGCAGCTCGGCACCGAGCTCGCCGGAGACCTCCAGCGACTGCCTCCCGGCCCGGGCCACGTCCCAGCCGTGCAGCATCAGCTCGATCAGGGCCAGCTCGCCGACCGCCGGGGCGGGCATCTGCGCTCCCTCGATGGAGCCGGTCCAGGCCTCGGCCCGGCTCCACGCCCCGCCGGCGGCCTCGACCTGACCGGCGAGCTGACCCGCCCAGTCCGCCTCGTCCAGCTCCGCGTTGGTGCCCCACGGGTCGGCGGGGTCCAGGGCCTTGTCCTGACCCGCGCGGACGAACGCCCCGCTGGTGCCGACGAAGTGCTGGACCAGGGTCCGCAGGTCCCAGTCGCCACATGGGGTCGGTCCGGCCAGGTCCGCCCCGGCGCTGGCTCGTACCGCTGCCGCCACGGCGGCGCCGGCCTCGGACATCACCCGGCTGGTCGTGTTCGTGGTCGTCTCACTCATGTCTGGACCCTCTCGCAGCGAAGCGAGGTCCGTCTTGGACGAACGCGACAAAGTCCCGGCGTACGCTCAGGCCTCGTGGCGCCATCGGCACTGGACTCGAGCATCCTGCGGCCACGCAGCTCGGCGAAGAACTTCGAGTACGAGCGGCATCCGGCTCCGGCCGGGCTCGCCGATCTCGTCGAGCACTTCTGGACGGTGAGCTGGCAGCTCGAGGCCGACCGGTCCTACACGGCGCAGACGCTGCCGTACCCCAGTGTCAACCTGTCGGTGACCAACACCGAGGCGGACGTCACCGGGTTGACCCGGCGCTGCTACCACCGGCATCTGCGGGGCGCCGGCTACGCGGTCGGCGCCCGGTTCCGCCCGGGCTGCTTCCGGCCGATCCTGGGCCGGTCGGTCTCCGAGCTCACCGACCGGCACGGCCCCATCGCCGAGGTGCTCGGCCGGGACACGGCGGAGCTGGCCGGCCGCGTCGCCGAGAACGACGACCCAGCTCACCGGGTAGGCCTGCTCGCCGACTTCCTGGCCGAGGACTGGCCGGACTCCGACCCGACCGCCGAGCAGGTGGCCGGCCTGGTGGACTCGATTGCCGGAAACCGGGCGATCACCCGGGTGACCCAGGTGGCCGAACGGGCGAGTTTGACGGTCCGCGGCCTGCAACGGCTCTTCGCCGAGTACGTCGGAGCCGGGCCCAAGTGGGTCATCCAACGCTGCCGACTGCAGGACGCCGCCGCACGCGTGGCGGTCGAGGACGACCTCGACTGGTCCGAGCTGGCCGTCGAGCTCGGGTTCGCCGACCAGGCGCACCTGACCCGGGCATTCACCGCCACGATCGGGGTGCCGCCGGCGACCTACGCCCGCCAGGCCCGCGCCGACTGAGCACGCGTCGGCCCAGGAGGCGACTCTCTTGAGCCTTCGAACAAGGGCATGAGGCGGCGTGTCGGGTGCACTTCGAACACACGTTCGGTAGATTATCCACCGTACGGCTCTGGCCGTTATCCACAGGATTTCGCGTGGGCGGTCGATTGTCGGTCGCTGTCCTTAGGGTCACCGACGACGAAGGAAGAACCACTGCCGCCCACGCGGGCGAGGGAAGGAACATGATGGCCACGACCGATCGCGAGAAGGCGCTGGAGAGCGCGCTGGCCCAGATCGACAAGCAGTACGGCAAGGGATCGGTGATGCGTCTCGGCGAGGAGGTGCGCGCACCGATCGAGGTCATCCCGACCGGTTCGATCTCGTTGGATGTCGCCCTCGGCATCGGGGGGCTGCCGCGCGGCCGGGTGGTGGAGATCTACGGCCCGGAGTCCAGCGGCAAGACCACGGTGGCCCTGCACGCGATCGCCAACGCCCAGGCGGGGGGCGGGATCTGTGCCTTCATCGACGCGGAGCACGCGCTGGACCCCGACTACGCGGCGAAGCTCGGGGTGGATACCGACTCGCTGCTGGTCAGCCAGCCTGACAACGGCGAGCAGGCACTGGAGATCGCCGACATGCTGGTCCGCTCCGGCGCCCTGGCGCTGATCGTGATCGACTCGGTGGCCGCGCTGACGCCACGGGCCGAGATCGAGGGCGAGATGGGCGACAGCCACGTCGGCCTGCAGGCCCGCCTGATGAGCCAGGCGTTGCGCAAGATGACCGGCGCGCTGAGCGGCGCCGGCACCACGGCGATCTTCATCAACCAGCTGCGGGAGAAGATCGGCGTCATGTTCGGGAGTCCTGAGACCACCACCGGTGGACGGGCGCTGAAGTTCTACTCCTCGGTGCGGCTGGACGTGCGCCGGATCGAGACCCTCAAGGACGGCCAGGAGATGGTTGGCAACCGGACCCGGGTCAAGGTGGTCAAGAACAAGGTCGCGCCGCCGTTCAAGCAGGCCGAGTTCGACATCCTCTACGGGATGGGGATCAGCCGGGAGGGCAGCTTGATCGACCTGGGCGTCGACACCGGGATCGTCCGCAAGGCCGGTGCCTGGTTCACCTACGACGCGGACCAGCTGGGGCAGGGCCGGGAGAACGCCCGGGCCTATCTGCGGAACAACCCCGACCTGGCCAACGAGCTGGAGAAGAAGATCAAGGAGCGGATGGGCATCGGTCCGCAGCTCGACCTGCCGGCCGGGGTCGACCCGGTCACCGGCGAGGTGGAGTTCTAGCCGGTGGTCGCGTCCGGACCGGGGTCACCGGTCGCCGCGGCCGCCGAGTGGCTGAGTCGACAGGGGATCGACGTACCCGACCGGGCCGGCTCGGCCGGGCCGGCCGCGGCCGCCGAGAGGAGTTGGCCGGCGGACCGGCGGGACGACCGGCCGGTTGCCGCGCGCCCGGTCGGCACCGCGACGGGAGCGGGGGAGTCCGCTCCTCCCGGTCCGGACGGCGCCGCCGACGCCGACGCCGACGCCGACCCGTACGCGGTGGCGCGGTCGATCGCCCTGGATCGCATCGCGGTGCGGGACCGGACCCGGCACGAACTGGCGCAGGCGCTGAAGGCCAGAAACGTGCCCCCGGAGGTAGCGGTGCAGGTGCTCGACCGGCTGGAGGAGGTGGGGCTGGTCAATGACGCCGCTTTCGCCGAGGCCTGGGTGGGGTCCCGCCAGCAGCGGCGGCACCTGTCGCGCCCGGCGCTGCGGCGGGAGCTGCAGACCAAGGGAGTAGACCGCGAGCAGATCGACGCGGCCCTGGAGACGGTGGACTACGGCGACGAGCTCGCCGCGGCCCGGGAGCTGGCGCGGCGTCGGCACGCGGCCATCGCGGAGCTGCCCTTTCCGGTCCGCTACCGGCGGCTGGCCGGCGTGCTCAGCCGTCGCGGGTTCGGCACCGGGATCATCACCCAGGTGCTGCGCGAGGTGCTCAGCGAGGACTGACGAGGCGAGGGCGTCCTTGACCGGAATCTTGACCGGACATACCCTGCATCCACGAGGTTCGCGCAACGCTCGTCCCGATATGACAATGTACGGCCCGAGTTCCACTCGGATTTGATTCAGCAGTTGATTTCGTTCGACCGCTTGACCGCGGCTGATGTTTACGCTTTGCCCCAGCGTTTTACGGTTCGCGGCTGGGCCGTTGTCGAGATGCGTTGCCGGTCCTGGAGATTGCACGCCCTGGCGCGTGTGGAACAGGAGCGCGACGTGGATGGCGTATTTTCGACGCTGGTGGTAACCGGGCTGTTCCTGCTGGTGGCCGCGGTCATCGTGGGCACGGTGGTGCTGGTCCGGCGCGGAGGCAGCCTCGGCCGAAGCAGCCGGTCGCCGATGCGGCCGGCCGAGGACCACGAATCCTCGACGGACCCGCTGACCTCGCCGGCTGCCGACGTCTCCGCTGCGGACCCGGCGATGGCCGCGAAGGCGGCGAAGGCGGAGCGCGAGGCGGGCGAGCTCCGTCGTCAGGCCGACGCGGCGATGGCTGCCGCGCAGTCGGCCCGGGCCGAAGCGGCCGAGGAGGCACGTCAGCATCGGGCCGCACTGCGTGAGCAGCGCGCCGACCTGGAGCGACGAGAGCAGCGGCTGTCCGACCGTGAGGAGCGGCTGGACGCCGAGACGCGCAGCCTCGAGGAGAGGGCTCACCAGCTCGACGAGCTCAAGGTGCAGCTGAAGGCGCAGCGGCGGGTGCTGGCGGAGAGCGAAGCCGAGCAGCAGCAGGTCCTCGAGCGTCTTGCCGGACTCACCTCCGAGCAGGCCAAGGCCGAGCTGGTGGCCGCGGTGGAGCACGACGCCAAGCGGCAGGCGGTACTGGTCGCTCGCGACATCGAGCGCCAGGCATTGCGGGAGGCCAACGCGCGGGCTCAGTCGATCGTCGTCGGCGCCATCCAACGGGTCGCCTCCGACCAGACCTCGGAGTCGGTGGTCTCGGCGGTCCACCTTCCCGGCGACGATATGAAGGGCCGGATCATCGGACGTGAGGGCCGCAACATCCGGGCCTTCGAACAGGTGACCGGGGTCAACGTGATGATCGACGACACGCCCGAGTCGGTGCTGCTGTCGTGCTTCGACCCGGTCCGGCGCGAGACGGCGCGCATCACCCTCACCGAGCTGGTAAAGGACGGGCGCATCCACCCCGCCCGGATCGAGGAGGTGCACGAGCGCAGCCGGTCCCAGATCGAGGCCCTCTGCCTCCGCGCGGCCGAGGACGCCATGGCGGAGGTCGGCATCAGTGACCTGCATCCCGCGCTGGTCCCGGTGCTGGGCACCCTGCGCTACCGCACCTCCTACGGGCAGAACGTGCTCAAGCACCTGGTGGAGAGCGCCCACATCGCCGGGCTGATGGCCGCGGAGCTGCAGCTCGACGTCGCGCACTGCAAGCGGGCGGCGTTCCTGCACGACATCGGCAAGGCGCTGACCCACGAGGTCGAGGGCTCACACGCCGTCGTCGGCGCCGACCTGGCCCGGAAGTACGGCGAGCATCCCGATGTGGTGCACGCGATCGAGGCCCACCACAACGAGGTCGAGGTGCGATCGGTGGAGGCGGTCCTGGTTCAGGCGGCCGACGCGATCAGCGGCAGCCGACCGGGCGCCCGCCGGGAGAGCATCGAGGCGTACGTGCAGCGGCTGGAGCGGCTGGAGGAGATCGCCCGGGCCCGCGAAGGCGTCGACAAGGTGTTCGCGATGCAGGCCGGCCGGGAGATCCGGGTCATGGTGGCGCCGGATCTGGTCGACGACATCGAGGCGCAGGTCCTGGCCCGCGACCTGGCCAAGCAGATCGAGGAGGAGCTGACCTATCCCGGCCAGATCAAGGTCGTGGTGGTCCGCGAGTCCCGGGCGACCGAGACCGCCCGCTGACTCTCCGGGTGCTCGGAGGTCCGCCGCTCCGGGTGGCTTCGGTCACACCGTCCTGGCGGTCTCCGTCGCCGAGGCGGCCGGGGCCATGGCCGGGTT
>DASQVF010000036.1:0-6040 GCA_035640915.1 Propionibacteriaceae bacterium | reverse complement strand
TCACCCCTGAGCAGGCTCGCATCGCGCGGATGGCCTACCGCGACTTCGGCCGGGGTTCGGGGCATCCCGCCCGGCTCAACTTCGGGGACTGCTTCGCCTACGCCTTGGCCATCGACAGCAATCAGCCCCTGTTCTACAAGGGCGACGACTTCCGCCACACCGACGTACGCAGCGCGCTGGAGCCGGTTCCGTGATCTGCGCATCCGGGCGCGCCATCCCCCTGCCTGGGTAGCATGCGCAGATGACGTCTGTGCCGACGCGCGCCCCGGCCGGCGCCCGCGCGGCACGGATGCCGAAGGACCAGCGGCGGGCCCAGCTCCTCGACGCCGCCAACACGGTGTTCACCATCCGCGGCTACCACGCCGCGGCGATGGATGACATCGCCGAGGCGGCCGGGGTGTCCAAGCCGGTGCTCTACCAGCACTTCAGCTCCAAGCTCCAGCTGTACCTGGCCCTGCTCGACCGCAGCTGCGAACGGCTGGTCGAGATCGTGGCCGAGGCCCTGACCTCGACCGAGGACAACGCCGAGCGGGTCACCGCGGCGGTCGGCGCGTTCTACGACTTCGTGTCGTCGGCCAGCGGCGAGTTCCGGTTCGTCTTCGAGTCCGACCTGACCGGCGACAACACCGTGCAGAAGCGGCTCTGGCGGGTCAACAACGACATCGCCGACGCCATCGCGGAGGTGATCGCCGCCGACACGGCCCTGCCGGCGGCCGAGGCCAAGCTGCTCGCCATCTCACTGGTCGGCATGGTCCAGGTCGGGGCTCGGTTCTTGGCCTCCAAGGACAGCGCGTCGATCCCGGTGGACCAGGCCAAGCGGCTGGTCAGCCAGCTGTCCTGGCGGGGTCTGCGCAGCCTGCCGCTGATCGCCCGGGAGCAGACCCGCACGTCGTGAAATCGTCACGGACCGCAGGAAGTCGGGTCGACTTCGTGCGGTCCGTGACCGGGTTGTCGAGCAGGCCGGCTCAGCCGCGTTGCAGCGTGGTGGCGCCCGTCATGATCGCCACAGCCTCGGTCGGGGTGTGCGACTTCGGGGTGATGACGCCGGCCACGCCGCCCAGCCGGGCGATGTGGATCCTGTCGGCCACCTCGAACACGTTGGGCATGTTGTGGCTGATCAGGATCACCGGCATGCCTTTGGCTTTGATCTGCTGGATCAGGTTCAGCACCTGGCCGGTCTCCTTGACCCCCAGCGCCGCCGTGGGTTCGTCGAGCACCACGAACTTCTGGGCGAAGGTGGCCGCCCGCGCCACCGCCACCGCCTGCCGCTGACCGCCGGACAGCGTCTCCACCGCCTGCGACATGTTCTGCACCGTGGCGATGCCCAGGTTGGCCATCGACTTCCCGGCGTCCTCCTTCATCCCGGCCATGTCGAGCATCCGGAGTATGGAACCCAGTGGCCCACTCCGCCGCCGCTCCCGGCCGAGGAACATGTTCGCCGCGATGTCCAGGGCCGGCGCCACGGCCAGGGTCTGGTACACCGTCTCGATACCGGCCGCCCGGGCATCCTGCGGGGTCCGGAAGTGAACCTCCCGCCCCTCCAGGTAGACCTGCCCGGCATCGGGCATCAGGGCGCCGGTGAGCGCCTTGATCAGGGTCGACTTGCCGGCCCCGTTGTCGCCGATGATCGCCAGCACCTCGCCGGGGAACAGGTCGACGTCGACGCCGTCCAGACCGATCACCTTGCCGAAGGTCTTGACCAGGCCGCGGGCGGACAGCACCGTGGTGGTCGGGTCGGCCAGGTCGCCCGCGGGCCCGCGGTACTTCTCCTCAGTTGGTGTACTCATGCTCAGACCTTCACCTTCCGGATCCACTGGTCGATGGAGACGGCCACGATGATCAGCACGCCGATGGACAGCACGCGGAGCTGGTCGTCGACGCCGGCCAGCGCCAGGCCGTTGTTGAACGCGTACACGATCAGGGCGCCGAGAATGGTGCCGATGATCCCGCCGCGGCCACCGAACAGGCTGGTGCCGCCGATCACCACTGCGGTGATCGTCTCCAGGTTCGCTCCGACGATGGCATTCGGGCTGGCGGTGCCGGCCCGGCCGATCAGTACCCAGGCGGTGAAGCCGTAGATCAGGCCGGCCACGGTGTAGACGCTGAGCAGCACCCGGTTCACCTGGATGCCGGCCAGCCGGGCGGCCTCCATATCGTCGCCGACCGCGTACACGTGCCTGCCCCACGCGGTCTGGCTGAGCGCGAAGGCGACCACCAGGGCCAGGATGACGACCACGACCACGCCGATGGTCAGGTTGAACGGACCGATCCGGAACCGGAAGCCCATCGCGTTCATGATCATCGGCATCTGGTTCCGCCCCACGCTGGCTCCACCGGAGTAGAGCAGCCCGATCGCGGTGAAGATGCTCAGGGTGCCCAGGGTCACGATGAAGGGCGGCAGCTTGAGCCGGGTGACCAGGATGCCGTTCAGGAACCCGCAGGCGGTGCCGAAGGCGACGCCGATCAGGATCGCCAGCACGGCTGGTACGCCGTTGTAGACGGCCAGGTTGGCCATCAGCAGCATGGAGAGGATGGTGATCGCCCCGACGGCCAGGTCGATGCCGGCGGTCAGGATGATCAGGGTCTGGCCGATCGCCAGGGCGGCGATGACGGCGGTCTGCTGCAGCACGATCGAGATCGTGCTCGGGTTGGCGAACCGCGGGTTGATGACGGTGAAGACGATGAACGCCACGATCAGCACCATCAGAGGGCTGAGCGCGGGATGGGAGTGCAGCAGGTGCTGCACCCGTTGGATCGGTGACTGGCGCCGCATGGCGAACTGTTCAGCCGCGGTCGCCGGCGCGTGGGTGGTGTCTACGCTCATGTGGGCTTCCTTGCCGTAGGTCGAGGGTGGGGACCGCCGGGTCGGCTCCGTGGGGAGTCGACCCGACGGCCTTTGGTGACTACTTGTCGCCCCAGCAGATCTCTCCGGCCTCGGTGGTGTCGATGCTCTCGACGCCCTCGACCGCCTTGTCGGTCACCAGCGCGACGCCGGTGTCGTAGAAGTCGAGCCCCGGGGTCACCTCCGGCTTGACCCCGTCCCGCTTGAACTTGGCGATCGCCTCGACGCCGAGCTGGGCCATCTTCAGCGGGTACTGCTGCGAGGTGGCCCCGATGACGCCCTCCTTCACCGCCGCGATGCCCGGGTTGCAGCCACCGTCGACCGAGACGATGGTCGCCCCGCTGATGCCGGCGGCCTCCAGGGCCTCAGAGGCACCGAGTGCGGCCGGCTCGTTGATGGTGTAGACGAGGTTGATGTCCCGCGACTGGGCGAGGCAGGTCTCCATCGCCGTCCGGCCCTCGTCCTGGGCCCCGTTGGTCGGCTCGTTGCAGAAGATCTGGTAGTCCCCGCCCTTGCCCCCGGTGTACTTGCCGGTCTTCGCCTCGTCGCCGTTCTTGGTCTTGTCCTTCACGTCGATGCCCATGCCGGTCAGGAAGCCCTGGTCGCGGTTGTAGTCGACGGAGGCGATCTTGTCGTTGAACAGGTCGAGCAGGGCGATGTTGGCCTTCTTGCCGTTCATCGTGGCCGCCGCCCACTGGCCGATCAGCTCGCCGGCCTTGAAGTTGTCGGTGGCAAAGGTGATGTCGACGGTGTTCGGCGGGTCCGGCGGGGTGTCCAGCGCGATCACGTAGAGACCGGCCTGACGAGCCTGCTCGATGGCCGGGTTGACGCCATCAGTGGCAGGGGTGATCAGGATGCCGGCGTCCTGGCGGGCCACCGCGGCCTCGATGGCCTGGATCTGGGTGGCCTCGTCGCCGTCCTCCTTGCCGGCGGCCTTGGTGATCGTCACGTTGTTCGCCTTGCCGGCCTCGTCCGCACCCTTCTGCATGGCGATGAAGAACGGGTTGGTGCTGGTCTTGGTGATCAGGGTGACGGCGATCTCCTCGTCCGCCGCAACGCCGCCGCCGGTGGCCTCGCTCCCTGGCGCGCCGGTCTCGATGCCGCCGCAGGCGGCCAGCGTCAGGGCCAAAGCGGAGCTCAGGCCCAGGGTGGCGAACAGGCGCAGTCCACGACGGTTCGGCGGTAGATACTTCATTCCACACATTCCTCTCGGTAGAAGACACCGCCGGATTGTGACAACGGTGTCAAGCGTCCTTTCTATGCCCTCCTGAGGTTAGCTGTCAACCCCTGTATACGTGGAGTTTTCTTACCGTTACGCTGGGCCGCGGAGAGGAGACATCGATGTCAGTCACGCCCTCGGCTCCGGCTCGCCGGGCCCGCGCCACGATTCGCGACGTGGCCGCTCTGGCCGGGGTCGGGATCAAGACGGTCTCCCGGGTGATCAACAACGAGGCCAACGTCTCGCCCCAGATGCGGGACCGGGTGGAGCGGGCGATCACGACCCTGAACTTCAAGCCGCACCAGGGGGCCGGGGCGCTGCGTCGGGGCGACCGGAAGACGCTCACCCTTGGCCTCCTCCTCGACGCCGTGGACAACCCATTCTCGGCATCCATCAACCGGGCTGTCGAGAGCGTAGCGTCAAAGCGCCACACGGCCGTCTTCGCCGCGAGCTTCGACGACGATCCGGACCGGGAGCGTGAACTGGTGGACGCCTTCACCCGCCGTCGGGTGGACGGTCTCATCCTGACCACGATCACCGCCGACCACGGCTACCTGCAGTCGGAACGGGACCAGGGAACGCCGATCGTGTTCGTCGACCGGCCGCCGGTCGGTCTGGCCGTCGACGCCGTGCTGTCCAACAACCACGCGGCCTCGTACGAGGCCACCCGGCACCTGATCGGGAACGGGCACCGGGACATCGCCCACCTGGGCGACGAGCTGGCCATCTCGACCGCCCGGGAGCGGCGCCGCGGCTTCACCGACGCCATGGTCGACGCCGGGCTGGCCGAGCAGCCGTCCGGCTGGCACATCGACGACCTCCGCTCCGCCGAGGAGGCGTACGCGGCGGTGCACCGCCTGCTGGAACAGACCTCGCCCCCGACGGCACTGTTCACGTCGCAGAACGTGATCACCATCGGCGCCGTCCGGGCCCTGCACCACCTGGGCCGGCAGCATGAGGTGGCGCTGATCGGGTTCGACGACCTGACCCTGGCCGACGCCCTCGACCCGGGCGTCACCGTGATGGCCCAGGACCCCAACCGGATCGGCACGCTGGCCGCGGAGCGGCTCTTCGCCCGGCTGGATGGCGACCGCGCTCCCGCCGACACCTTCGTCGTGCCGGGGCGGCTGATCGTCCGGGGCTCGGGGGAGATCGCGCCCCCGGCCGAAGACGAGCGACGTCGGCGGGCACGCGGGTAGGCCGACGGAGCGTGGCTGGGTCTGGCGGGAGCCCGGGCTTGCGAGCGCGGATGGTCGGGCCCATCGGCCCGCCCGAGGGCCCGATGGTTTCGCGAGGACCGGATAGATTGGCCCGCAGCTAAGTCGCTGAGAGGAACGCAATGACCGAGCCGACGGCCGCTCCCACTCCCCTGGCCCCGCCCGAGGTCAGCGCGTTGACCCTGACCGCGCCGGAACCGCCGCGGCCGGTGGCGGCGACCCAGGCGCCGGCGATGGCGCCGCAGGTCGACCCGGCCACCGTCCCGGCGCTTGACGAGAAGGTCGACGGCTTCCTGAACACCCTGATGACGGCGCAGACCCGGTCGCCGGAGTTCGCCCAGCAGGCCGCCAACGTGCGCAGCATGGGCGACGCCGACATTCGCCGGGCGGCCGAGACGTCCAACCGGCTGTTGCAGACGCCGGTCCGGGCGATCCGGGAGGGCGGACTGGCCAGCGGGTCCAAGGTGGGCAACACGCTGCTCGAGCTGCGCCGGACGGTCGAGGACCTCGACCCCAGCCAGGCGACCGGAATGCGCAAGTTCCTCGGCGTCATCCCGCTCGGCGACAAGATCGTCGACTACTTCCGCCGCTACGAGTCCGCCCAGGGCCACCTGAACGGCATCCTGCACAGCCTGCGCAACGGACAGGACGAGCTGACCAAGGACAACGTCGCGCTCAACATGGAGAAGCAGAACCTGTGGGCCACCATGGGCCGGCTGAACTCCTACATCTACGTCGCCGAGCGTCTGGACGCCAAGCTGG
>DASQVF010000035.1:0-3195 GCA_035640915.1 Propionibacteriaceae bacterium | reverse complement strand
TGGCCGAGATCGTGCGTCACGAGATCGTCCACCTGGCCACCCGGTCCCCGGAGTCGCCGGCCCCGTTGTGGGCGGTGGAGGGCCTGGCGGACTGGGTCGCCCTCCGCGACCGACCCGGCGCTACCAGCGCCGGGACCGCGGACCTGCTGGCGGCCGTGCGTCGCGACGGCCCGCCTCGGTCGCTCCCGGGGGACGAGGCATTCGCTGCCGACCGGGCCGGCCTGAACCGGGCGTACGCGGAGGCCTGGCTGGTCTGCCGCTACGTCGCCGAGACCTACTCGGCCGCCGATCTGGGTCGGCTCTACGCCGAGCTGGACCGCGGCCGGCCCCTCGACGAGGCGAGTCGGGCGGTGCTGGGGGTCGCCGCCGCCGACCTGATTGCGGGCTGGCGGCGCTTCCTCGTCCGGCAGGCCGAGAGCCGCTGACCGTGCCACCAAGCCTGGTCGTGACCAACGACTTCCCACCACGGATCGGCGGCATCGAGTCCTTCGTGAGCGACCTTTGCGCCCTGCTCGACCACGACGTCGTCGTCTACGCGTCCGGTCCGCCGGATGCCGTCGCCACCGACGCCGACCGTGGGTACCCGGTGGTCCGGACCGGACCGTTGCTGCTGCCCACCCGGGCCGTCGCCGTGCGGACCGCCGAGCTGGTGCGACGGCACCGGATCAGCCGCGTGGTGTTCGGGGCCGCGGCCCCCTTGGGCCTGCTCGCGCCGGCGCTGCGGGCCGCCGGCGCCCGCCGGATCGTCGGGCTCACCCACGGGCACGAGACCTGGTGGGCCCGGTTGCCCGCTGCCCGGCCGGTACTGCGCCGGATCGGCGACGGGTGCGACCACCTCACCGTCATCTCGGCGTTCACCGAACAGCGGATCGCGGCCGCGCTCACCTCGAGGGCGCGGTCCCGGCTGCTGCGGCTGCCGCCGCCGATCGACACCGAGCGGTTCCGGCCCGGACCACCCCGCGATCCGGCGGACCGGGCACGAGCGGTGGCGGTCGGGCGGTTCGTGGCCCAGAAGGGGTTCGAGATGCTGCTGCGGGCCTGGCGCCGGGTGGTCGAGCAGGCGCCGCACCGGGCCGCCCCTCCCGAGCTGGTCCTGGTCGGTGACGGACCGCAACGGCCGCGCCTACAGCAGCTGATCGGCCGGCTCGGGCTGGTCGCCGTGGTGCGGCTCACCGGTGCGGTACCGCGTACCCAGGTCGTCGCCGAGCTGCAGCGGGCCGACGTGTTCGCCCTGCCGATGCGGACCCGGCTGGGCGGGCTGAATCCCGAGGGTCTCGGGCTGGCCGCGCTCGAGGCGGCTGCGTGCGGTCTGCCGGTCGTGGTCGGTCGCTCCGGCGGTGCGCCGGAGACGGTGCAGCCGGGTCGGACCGGCTTCGTGGTCGACCCGTACGACTCCGCGGCGCTGGCCGAGCGACTGACGGCGGTGCTCGCCGACCCGGCCGCTGGTCGGGCGATGGGGGCGGCGGGTCGGCGGTTCGTGACCCAGCGGTTCGGGACCGACCAGGCCCGCCGGACCCTCCGTACGGCGCTCGATCTCTGACCCCGTCCCCCTCGGTTGGAACTCACGTGCACGTTGGTTCCGGTCGCGATACCCACGTTGCAACTCGCGCATCGCTACGGCAACGAACGTGCACGTGAGTTCCTGCGGACGCCACGTCGCCGCGAAGTAGGCTGTGGTTTCGTGGCGGACCAGACCAGTGCGAGCATCGACATCGCCGCCGGCCCGGCCGAGATCATGACGGTGATCGCCGACTTCGAGCGGTACCCGGAGTGGGTGGACTCGATGAAGAGCGCCGAGGTGCTGACCTCCGCGGACGGTCGGGCTCAGACGGTGCGGATGGTCTTGGACCACAACCTGGTCAAGGACGACTACGTGCTGGCCTACGACTGGGAGCCGACCAAGGTCAGCTGGCACCTGGTCGAGGGCACCCTGCTGAAGGCGATGGACGGGTCGTACGAGCTGCAGCCCACGGGCGCCAGCACCACGGTGACCTACCGGCTCAGCGTGGATGTGAACCTGCCGATGATCGGGCTCTTCAAGCGGAAGGCGGAGAAGACCATCATCGACGGTGCACTGAAGAACCTGAAGAAACGGGTCGAAGGCTGACCACCGGCCTGGGGCCGAGCTCGCGGCGCAACGGGAGCCGGACCGGTTTGCGACCGCCGATGCTCAGCATCGGGGTCGACGTCGGTGGCACCAAGGTCGCCGCCGGCGTGGTGGACGAGCGCGGCCTCATCCTCGATCGTCTCGTGGCCCCGACGCCGTCGCACAGCCCGCAGGCGGTGGAGGACGCGATCGTCGCCGTGGTGGCGGAGCTGCGGAAGCGGCACCCGGTGGACACCATCGGCATCGGCGCGGCGGGCTGGGTGGACAACGCGCAGGCGGTGGTCCGGTTCTCGCCCCACCTGGCCTGGCGCTCGGAGCCGCTGAAGGCGCGCCTCTCGGCCCGGATCGACCTGCCGCTGATCGTGGACAACGACGCGAACGCGGCCGCCTGGGCGGAGTACCGCTTCGGCGCCGGGCAGGGCTCGTCGGTGATGGTCTGCCTGACCCTGGGCACCGGCATCGGCGGCGGTCTGGTGATCAACGGTCAGCTCTTCCGCGGCACCTACGGCATGGCGGGGGAGTGGGGCCACATGATCGCGGTGCCCGGTGGGCACTGGTGCGAGTGCGGCAACCGCGGCTGCTGGGAGCAGTACGCCTCGGGCAACGCCCTGGTCCGCGAGGCCCGCGAGCTGGCGCGGACCAACTCGCCCACCGCGTACCGGCTGCTGGAGATGGTCGGCGGAGACCCCGACTCGATCACCGGGCCGGAGGTGACCGCCGCCGCCATCGCCGGGGAGCCCAACTCGATCGAGCTGCTCGCCGACGTCGGGACCTGGCTGGGCCGGGGCATCGCCAACCTGGCCGCGTCGCTGGACCCGGAGGTGGTGGTGATCGGTGGCGGAGTCAGCGCGGCCGGAGAGCTGCTGCTGTTGCCGGCGCAGCGCGCGTTCAGCCGGACGCTGACCGGTCGCGGGTTCCGCGAGGAGGCCCGGCTGGTGCTCGCCCATTTCCGCAACGACGCCGGCCTGATCGGAGCGGCCGACCTGGCCCGGCACGCCATGGTGGAGCCCCCGGACTCGGCCCACTTCGGCTTCTGGCCGCGGCGGCGCAAGCGGAAGGTGCGCAAGGAACGCACCAGGCTGACCCGC
>DASQVF010000034.1:0-3518 GCA_035640915.1 Propionibacteriaceae bacterium | reverse complement strand
AGTCGTCACGGCTGGCTGTGGCCAGCTCGACTTCACGACACAGCTCTCGATAACGAGCAGAGAGCGTTGTGTTGATCGCTGTGGCGGCTGACCGGTCGAGCTCCACGGCGAGCAGGTCCACGTCGGAATGGCGGCGACGCGCCTGCCCGGTCGCGACAGAGCCGTAGAGGTAGACGGTCGCGTCATCGACATCCCCGGTCACCGCAGCCGGCGCGTCGGCCAGTAGTGGCAGGTACGGATCCGGCACGTTCTCGCGTCCCACCCCGGTCGTGATGGTCCCGTCCGGGGCGACGCCTTCACCTGGGTCGCGCACCTGTCGATCCCAGCATGAGGCCGCTAGTGGGCCCTGAACTGGGAACGGGGTCAGACCCGGTCGGAGGGCTGCGCCGCTCCCGTAGGCAGCTCGAGAGGTGCGGCAACACGGGGGAGGAAGAACTGGATCAGAGGGCCGATGGCAATGGCGAACAGGACCGTTCCGGCTCCGACCGTGCCGCCCAGCAGGAATCCGACCAGCAGCACCGAGGCCTCGAGGGTGGTGCGCACCAGGCGGACGCTGCGGCCGGTGCGGGCGACCAGACCGGTCATCAGGCCGTCGCGCGGTCCGGGGCCGAGGTGGCTGCCCAGATAGACCGCACCCGACAGCCCGCAGAGCACTACTCCGACCACCAGGAAGACGACTCGCAGCCACAACGCCTCCGGCGTCGGAACGAGCCACAGCGTGAGGTCGATCGACCCCCCGATCAGCACGGTGTTGACGATCGTTCCGACGCCCAGCGGTTGCTTCAGCGGAAGCCAGAGGAGCAGCACGATCACTCCGGAGATGATGGTGACGACTCCGAAGCTGACGCCCAGCAGGTGGGTGAGGCCCTCGTGCAGCACGTTCCAAGGGTCGAGACCCAGCCGGGCCTCGATCATCAACGAGATCGACAAGGCCGCAGTCAGCAGGCCGACCACCAGTTGGAGCCAGCGTCGGGTCCGGCGTCCAGCCCGCAACTGCTCGCGTAGGCCGAGCGTCGGCAGTTCGTAGCTTGAAGGCGATCCACTTGTTCGGCGCACAGCCGAAGACGGTACCCATGCATTGCCGAACTATGCAGTTTGGTCCAGCCGATGTGGCGCACGTCATCCGGAGGCACGCGAGGCACGCCCCGCGTACGCCGTCAGCCGGTCGTGTGGTTTCGGCTGGCCGCCACCAGCCGGTCCATCGTCGCGTCCATGGCCGCGTTCACCTGCTGGCGACTCGGGTCCGCGTCATACCAGCTCATGATCTCCTGGGCTCCCTGGTGAAACCCCACAACGGCGGTGTAGTCAGGGACGAGCCGGCGCACCTTGGTGTTGTCGAAGATCATCGAGTGCGCCTTGTCCCCCAGCAGGCCGGCGCCCCACTCCGGGTCGGCCGCCGCAATCTCGTCCGAGGACACGTGCACCAGCCTGGGTTCCACGCCCGCCGCCCGGCCGACGATGGTGAAGATGTCGTTCCAGGACAGCCACTCGTCGGAGGTGATGTGGAAGCTGTCCCCGATCGCCGCCGGATGCCCGAGCAGGCCGACGAAGGCCCGGGCGAAGTCGGTGTGGTGGGTGAGCGTCCACAGCGGCGTGCCGTCGCCCTGGACCACGACCCCCGCCCCCCGTCGCATCCGGTCGACGACGGTCCAGCCGCCGTCGAACGGCAGCAGAGTCCTGTCGTAGGTGTGGGACGGCCGGACGATGGTCATCGGGAGTCCCTGCTCCCGGTACGCCCGGACGAGCAGCTCCTCACAGGCGATCTTGTCCCGCGAGTACTGCCAGAACGGGTTCCGCAGCGGCGTCGACTCCAGCACGGGAAGGCGGCCGGGCGGTGTCTGGTACGCCGACGCCGAGCTGATGAACACGTACTGGCCCATCCGTCCGGTCAGGACGTCCAGTCGGGATGAGACGTCGCTCGGCGTGAAGGCCCGGAAGTCCGCCACCACGTCGAACTCCCGGTCACCGAGCGCCTCGCGGACCGAGCCCGGATCGCTCAGGTCCCCGACCAGGACGCTCGCCCCCTCGGGAGCCGGCCGCGTGGACGAGCGGCCGCGGTTCAGCAGGAAGACCTCCATGCCGAGCTCGAGGGCGCGGACGGTACAGGCCGAGCTGATGATGCCGGTGCCGCCCAGGAACAACACTGACTGTCCCGCCATCGTCATCCTCCGTTCGCTCGTGTTCGCCTCGCGCTGCCGCTGTGGACAAGGATGGCGGAGCCGGTCGACCCCGAACGACCCGGGTGTCGCCAGGACGAGAACATGTCCGGGTTGGTGATGACTCGCCGTCCCGGTCTGATCCGGCGCTGCCGACCGTTCCGGCCGCCTCGATCTGACCTAGGTTTACGCCTGTGACCGTGCCGTTCGCCTCGGACCCGGAGCTTCTGGTGCTGCACGCCGTACGCATCCTGGGCATGGCCGACGACCGCGAGGTCGCAGCTCGCTTCGATCTGGACCCGAGTGTCGCGAGCGAGCTGCTGCTGGACTTCGAGGCCGTGGGCTGGGTCGCCCACGTCGAGTTCGCCGGCACCGGTGGGTGGACGCTGACCGACGCCGGGCGCAAGGAGAACGAGCGCCGGCTGGCCGACGAGCTCGCGGGCACCGACTCACGGCCAACGGTGGAGGCCGCGTTCTCGGAGTTCCTGCCGCAGAACGACCGGCTGCTGCGGGCGGCCACCGACTGGCAGCTGCGACCGAGTCGGACCGATCCGATGGCCGTCAACGACCACACCGACCCGGAATGGGATCGGCGGGTGCTCGACGAGCTGACCACACTGAGCGAGAACCTGCGCGGGATCGGAATGACACTCAGCGCCCGGCTGAGCCGGTTCCGGGGCTACGACCAGCGCTTCGCGGCCGCGCTGGAGAGGGTGCGGCGGGGCGAGCCGGCCTGGGTGAACCGGCCGAAGGTGGACTCGTGCCACACCGTGTGGATGCAGCTGCACGAGGACCTGCTGGCGACTCTCGGAATCCAGCGCTGAGCCGGGCCGACCGTTCCGCCGACCCGGGAGAGGCCGTGCAAGGATCAGGCATGCCGGATGCGGTCTGCGAGGTGGTGATCACTGCCGACGACGAGGGCTGGCTGATCGGCTTCACCCGCTCCCTGGTCCGCGACCGGCTGGTGGCGTGCGGCCAGCACATCACGCCGGTCCGGTCGATCTACCTCTGGCAGGGAGCGGTCGAGGAGAACCTGGAGACCCGAGTGGCGTTGCACACCCGGGCCAGCTTGGTGCCGGCCATCCTCGAACGCACCCGGGCGGAGCATCCCTACGATGTGCCGTGCATCCTCGCCCTCCCGGTCGAGCAGGCCAACCCGGACTATCTGGCCTGGGTCCTCAGCTCGACCCGCACCCCGGACGAGCCCGACACCGAACTCCCCGGCACGCGGCCCGAGCGCTAGACCCAGCTGCGGAACCACATCCGCGACAGCCAGCTGCGGTAGGGCAGCAGCGCATCGGTGAGTATCGGGTAGAGATAGGCGAAGTTCGCCGCCACCAGCGCCACGAACGCCCCGCTGAC
>DASQVF010000033.1:0-10203 GCA_035640915.1 Propionibacteriaceae bacterium | reverse complement strand
GCTGCCCAGCTTCCGGGGCCGGCCGGTGGCCATCGCCCCATCGGCCAGCACCTGGCTCAACGCCCACGCCCGCTTCGTCTCGGTCCCCGGCACGGTGGTGGCGGTCGCCGGACCGGGCCTGCGCCGGGCCGAGGCGGAGGTGGCGCAGGTGGCGCAGACCTGGCCGGGCTGTGTCACCCTGCGCACCGATCAGGCGACGGCTGCGGCATTCCTCGACCACATCGCCGGCGCCCAGCTGGTGCACGTGGCGGCCCACGGCCGGCACCAGCGGGAGAACCCGCTGTTCTCCTCGATCCGGCTCGCCGACGGTCCGGTGGTCGGCTACGACCTGGACCGGGTGCCCGACCCGCCGCAGCAGGTCGTGCTGTCGGCCTGCGACCTCGGCCAGGCCACCGTCCGGCCGGGCGACGAGGCCCTCGGTCTGACCCGGGCGTTCCTGCACAGCGGCACCTCGACGGTGATCTCCGGGGTGGCCAAGGTGTCCGACCGGGGCGCCGCCGACCTGATGGCGGACTACCACCGGCGGCTGGCCGCCGGGGCCGCCCCCGCGTACGCGCTGGCCGACGCCCTGGCCGCCGCGGACGAGCCGACACCGTTCGCCTGCTTCGGCGCCGGCTGGTAGTGACTCCCGGGCTGCCGGAACCTACGTATACGTAGGTTCCGCTCCCTTTACGCAGGTTGCAACCCGCGTAGAGGTGCAGCAACCTACGTGAACGTAGGTTTCGGCTGCCGGGTCACCCGCTAGACTCGGCCCGGCTGCCCGTCGGCGGCCCGCTCCCCTCCCCAACTCTCGAAGGCTCCGCCATGCCTGTCCGCGCCGATCTGCGCAACGTCGCGATCGTGGCCCACGTCGACCACGGCAAGACCACCCTGGTCGACGCCATGCTGTGGCAGTCCGGGGCCTTCCGCGTCGGCCAGGACGTCGAGAAGCGGGTGATGGACTCGATGGCCCTGGAGCGGGAGAAGGGCATCACGATCCTGGCCAAGAACACGGCGGTGACCCACCACGCCCCCGACGGCACGCCGGTGACGATCAACATCGTCGACACCCCCGGCCACGCCGACTTCGGCGGCGAGGTCGAGCGGGGCCTGGAGATGGTCGACGGGGTGCTGCTCCTGGTCGACGCCTCGGAGGGCCCGCTGCCGCAGACCCGGTTCGTGCTCCGCAAGGCGCTGGCCAAGCAGCTGCCGATCGTGCTGGTGGTCAACAAGACCGACCGGCCCGACGCCCGGATCGCCGAGGTCGTCGAGGAGACCTACGAGCTGTTCCTCGACCTGCTGGACGACGACGACACCCACGTCCTCGACTTCCCGGTGGTGTACGCCTCGGCCAAGGCCGGCCGCGCCTCACTGACCGCGCCGGACAACGGCGAGCAGCCGGACAGCCCCGACCTCGGCCCGCTGTTCGCCACCATCCTCGAGCACATCCCGGCGCCGACCTTCGTGGAGGGCGCCCCGCTGCAGGCCCGGGTGACCAACCTCGACGCCTCGCCCTACCTGGGCCGGCTGGCGCTGTGCCGGGTGGTCGCCGGGACGCTGCGCCGCAACACCAACGTCGCCTGGTGCCGGGCCGACGGCAGCGTGCGCACGGTGAAGCTGTCCGAGCTGTTGATGACCCGGGCGCTGGACCGGGAGCCGGCCGAGCAGGCCGGACCCGGCGACATCGTGGCGATCGCCGGCATCCCGGACATCACCATCGGCGAGACCCTGGCCGACCCGGACCACCCCGTCGCCCTGCCGTTGATCACCGTCGACGAGCCGAGCATCTCGATGACGATCGGCATCAACACCTCGCCGCTGGCCGGCAAGGCCGGCAAGAACCTGACCGCCCGGCTGGTCAAGGCCCGGCTGGAAGCCGAGCTGGTCGGCAACGTCTCCATCCGGGTGTTTCCCACCGAGCGACCGGACACCTGGGAGGTCCAGGGCCGTGGTGAGCTGCAGCTCGCGGTGCTGGTGGAGATGATGCGCCGCGAGTCCTACGAGCTCACCGTCGGCAAGCCGCAGGTCGTCACCCGCCAGATCGACGGGCGGACGCACGAGCCGGTGGAGCGACTGACGATCGACGTGCCGGAGGCCTACGTCGGCGTGGTCACCCAGCTGCTCGGGCTGCGCCGCGGCCGGCTGGAGCAGATGGTCAACCACGGCACCGGCTGGGTGCGGATGGAGTACCTGGTGCCCGCCCGTGGGCTGATCGGGTTCCGCACCGAGTTCCTCACCGAGACCCGGGGCACCGGCTTGATGCACCACGTGTTCGAGGCGTACGAGCCGTGGGCCGGAGAGCTGCGGACCCGCCCGACCGGGTCGCTGGTCGCTGATCGCTCCGGCATCGTCACCGCCTACGCGTCGTTCAGCCTGCAGGAGCGCGGCACCCTGTTCGTCGCCCCGGGTACCGAGGTCTACGAGGGCATGATCGTCGGGGAGAACGCCCGCGCCGAGGACATGGACGTCAACCCCACGCGGGAGAAGAAGCTGACCAACGTCCGCTCCTCGACCGGCGACGAACTGGAGCGGCTGATCCCGGCGCGGGTGATGAGCATGGAGCAGGCGCTGGAGTTCTGCCGCGAGGACGAGTGCCTGGAGGTGACTCCGGCGGCCGTCCGGATCCGCAAGGTGGTGCTGTCGGCGACGGACCGAGCACGAACCCGTGCCCGGGCCAAGAACGCCTGACCGGTTCCTTATCCGATCGGTCACTTCGTCCGGGGTGGCGCCTACGGCTGCCGCCACGGCTCGGCCGACATCCGCGCCCGCAGTACCATCGCCTAGATCTACGACCAGAGCCGGATCGGCGACCGGGGTCACGTCTCCCGGAGCCGATCGCGCTCCTCGGGAGAACCATGGCCTTCGACATCGAGGCACTGCTCGACCTGTGGACTCGGCTACCGAGTGATCCGGCCGAGGCGGCCGATGCCTTTCGAACGCTCTACACCGACCCGGTGGTGGTGAACGGGGCGGTGCTCGGCGCGGACGACCTGGTCGCTCGAGCCCGAGCGCTGCAGCAGACATTCCAGCCGCTACGCCGAGAGGTGCTCGACGTCTGCGACGCCGGAGACAAGCTGGCGGTGGCCTTCCGGCTCTCGGGTCGCCAGGTGGGACCGCTGGCCACGGCGGCCGGCGTGCTGACGCCGACCGGTCGAGACATCGCGCTCCGGGTCATCGACATCCTGACGCTGACCGACGGTCGGATCAGCGAGATCACCATGGTGGCCGACGAGCTGGGGGCCCTGGTGGCCATCGACGCGGCCCGTCTTGTGGCGGACGGTTGACGACCTAGCTGCATTCGCGCCACTTGCTCGCGTTGGCGGCCGCTCTTGCGGCCGCCAACGCGAGTGAAGGGCGCGAACGTCGAGTTCAGCTGGCGGAGGTGTCGCCCAGCGTCGTGGTCGGCGCCGCGTTGTCGGCCGCAGTGGTCTCCGCCAGTTGCTGGGCCGGCAACTTCTTGGCGGCCGTCTCCTCCGCCGGGGCGTTCATCGCCGGCGCCGTGGTGGTCGCCTTCTCCGCGGTCGCCCGCTGGCTGGCCACCTTCTTGGCCGCCGCCACCTTCTTGGCCGCCGACTTCTCGGCCGTCCTGGTGGCGGTGGTCGCCCTGCGGGTGGCCGTGCTCTTCGCCGCGCTGCGCGGGACGACGGACTCGGTCGCCGTCCGTCCGCTCACGTTCTTGCGGGTCCGGGTGACCGTCTCCTGCACCTGCTCCAGCAGCGGGTCGACCCGGTCGCCGGCCTCGGCCCGGAGATCGTCCACCCGCTGCTCCGTCCGGCCCGAGAGCCCGCGGGCGGTGCCGACGGCCTCGTCGACGGCGAGCTTGCCTCGTCCGGCCAGCTCGGAGTACGTCGCGGTGGCCTGGGCCAGCAGGTCGTTGGCCTGGGCCTGCAGCTCGGCGATCCGGGCCTTGGTGGCTTCCGGCAGGTGCATGAACTGCTCAGGGAGCGTGATCACGAAGGTCCGCAGCTCCTCGGCGTTGACCTTCGCCTGCTGCTGCAGCGCCGGGCCGCGGCTCTGCAGCTCGCCGAAGCCCTTACGTGCCCGCTGCTGGGTGTCGACCAGCGCGCCGCGCAGCGCGTCGGCGAGGGCGTCGGTCAGGCCGGCAACCGCGTACAGCGGGGCGTATTCGGACTGGAGGGCAGTCTTCCGGGCCTCCTCCGGAGTTTCCTTGCGAGGCATGTCTTGTTCCTAACTGGTGAGGTGGTGGTGGTCAGCTCTGATCGTCGGGACCGGCCGCGGCGGACTCGTTCTCCTTGACGAAGGAGGCGTACACGTCGATCAGCACCCGTTTCTGCCGCTCGGTGATCCCGGAGTCGGCCAGCACGGCCATCTCCACACTCGTCACCGCGTGGTCGTCCGGATCGAGGATTCCGGCCCGGACGTAGAGCGTCTCGGCGGACACCCGCAGCGCCTTCGACAGCTGCTGGAGCACCTCCGCCGACGGCCGCCGGAGGCCGCGCTCGATCTGGCTCAGGTACGGGTTGGAGATTCCGGTCTGCTCGGCCAGCTGGCGCAGCGTGAGCTGAGCCGACCGCCGCTGGGTCGCGATGAAGTCGCCCAGCGAGCCGAGCTGCTCGCCGAGCCTGGAGTCCCGGATCCGTGCCATGAGCCCATGGTGCTTGCAATTGTTAGCAAATGCAAGCTGGCGCAAGCTAACTCTTCTCGAGGTTGTTACCGCAGGGATCGTTGTGTCCGGCCCGGCAAGGCGCGAGAGTAGGCCAATCAGCCCCAGAAGGAGCACCCACATGGCCGAGTCGTCATCGTCCACCGTCGTGGCCGACACCCCGCTGCACCAGCCCGAGCTCAGGCGGGTGATGGGGCCGAAGCTGCTGCTGCTGTTCATCGTCGGCGACATCCTCGGCACGGGCATCTACGCGGTCACGGGCAACGTGGCCAACCAGGTGGGCGGCGTGGTCTGGCTGCCGTTCCTGATCGCCTTCATCGTCGCCACCCTGACGGCCTTCTCCTACCTCGAGCTGGTGACCAAGTACCCCCAGGCCGCGGGCGCTGCCCTGTATACGCACAAGGCCTTCGGGCTGCACTTCCTCACCTTCCTGGTCTGCTTCACCGTGATGTGCTCCGGCATCACCTCGGCCTCCACCGCTTCCCGGGCCTTCGCCGCCAACCTTGCCGCGTTCGCCAACGTGGTCCGGGGTGGCGACGCGACGGCCGACCCCAGCCCAGGGCTCATCCTGTTCCTGGCTCTGCTGTTCATGGCCCTGGTCGCGGCGGTCAACCTGCGCGGGGTGGCGGAGAGCGTCAAGACCAACATCGTGCTCACCCTGGTGGAGCTGAGCGGTCTGCTGATCGTGATCTTCGTCGGCCTCTACGCCGTCACCCAGGGCCAGGCCGACTTCTCCAGGGTCGTCATCTTCGACACCCCGGAGGACAGGTCGATCTTCGTCGCCGTGACCGCCGGCACCTCACTGGCCTTCTTCGCCATGGTCGGCTTCGAGGACTCGGTCAACATGGCCGAGGAGGTCAAGGAGCCCGAGCGGATCTTCCCCAAGATCATGCTCACCGGCCTGGGCATCACCGGCGCGATCTACATCCTGGTCTCGATCACCGCGATCGCCCTGGTACCGGCCGGCGAGCTCGGTCAGGGTGAGGCCCCGTTGACCAAGGTGGTCGCCGCCGGCGCACCCGGCATACCGATCGACAACGTCTTCCCGCTGATCGCCATGTTCGCGGTCGCCAACTCCGCGTTGATCAACATGATGATGGCCAGCCGGCTGCTCTACGGGATGGCCAAGCAGCAGGTGCTGCCGCCGGCCCTCGGCCGGGTGCTGGAGGGTCGGCGTACGCCGTGGGTCGCGATCCTGTTCACCACGGCGATCGCCGTGGGACTACTGCTCTACGTCGGCACCCTGCAGAACGCTGGCAGCACGATCAGCCTCCTGGGCGGCACCACCGCCCTGCTGCTGCTGGCCGTCTTCACCGTGGTCAACATCGCCTGCCTGGTGCTGCGCAAGGACTCGGTCGGCCACCGGCACTTCCGGGCGCCGTCCGTGCTGCCGATCCTCGGGGCGATCTGCTGCGCCTACCTGGTCACGCCGCTCAGCGGGCGGGATCCGCAGCAGTACACGATCGCCGGTCTGCTGCTCGCCGTCGGCGTGGTGCTCTGGGTGATCACGTTCTTCATCAACCGCGCCATGTGGAACCGGCAGACCTACGTGGGGAACCCGGAGGCGTTGGAGGGGTCGGAGACGAAGCCCTGACGCGGGATGCGCGCTGACCGAAACCTACGTTTACGTAGGTTTCGGTCGCTCTACGCGGGTTGCAACCTGCGTAAAGGGGCAGCAACCTACGTTTACGTAGGTTTGCGACGGCAGGGCCGGGGGCCCTGCGACAGGCTCTGGGCCCATGGCCTACCGGCGGCTGGCGGGTTGCGGCACCGAGGCGGTGATCAGCGTGCCGTCCGGCCGGCGGTCGCCGTTGATCCTCGGTACCGGTCCGTCGATCACCGGCCCCTGGTCCGCGAGCGGGATCCGCACCGGCGCCTGCGCCGACACGGTGACCCGGTGCCCGCGTACGGAGACCTCGGCGGACTCCCCGGCCAGCACGGTGAACACGATCTGGTCAGCGGTCAGGTCCACCCGGACGCGGGTGCCCTTGAGGGTGACGCGGAAGGTGATCCCCTCCCAGGACTCGGGCAGCCGCGGGTCGAAGGTCACCACGCCGTTGTAGTCGCGCATGCCGCCGAACCCGTACACCAGGCAGTTCCACACCCCGCCGGTCGAGGCCACGTGCACCCCGTCGGTGGTGTTGCCGTGCAGGTCGGCGAGGTCGACGAACAGCGCGTTGCGGAAGTAGCGCAGCGCCAGCTCCCGGTAGCCGACCTCGGCGGCGATGATCGACTGCACCACGCCGGACAGGGTCGAGTCGCCGGTGGTGATCGGGTCGTAGTACTCGAAGTCCGCCCGCTTCTGCTCGTAGCTGAAGTGGTCGCCCTGCAGGAACAACGCCAGCACGACGTCGGCCTGCTTGAGCACCTGGAACCGGTAGATCACCAGCGGGTGGTAGTGCAGCATAAGCGGCCGCTTGTCCCGCGGAGTGTGGGTCAGGTCCCACACCTCGCGGTCCAGGAAGTGCGCGTCCTGCGGGTTGATCCCGGTCACCGCGTCGTACGGGATGGCCATGGCGTTGGCGCAGGCGGCCCACTCCTCGACCTCGTCCCAGGTCACCCCCAGCCGCGCCACCACCCGCCGGTAGGCCTTGGGTAGGTCGTTGCGCAGCTGCCGCATCACCTTGGCCGCCTGGTCCAGGTTGTAACGCGCCATGACGTTGGTGAACAGGTTGTCGTTCACCACGGTGGTGTACTCGTCGGGCCCGGTCACCCCGTGGATGTGGAAGGTGCGGCCTCCCGGGTGCTCCCGCCAGAAGCCCAGGTCGGCCCACATCCGCGCCGTCTCGATCAGCAGGTCCACGCCCTCGCGGTTCATGAACTCCTGGTCGCCGCTGGCGCGCACGTACTTGCTCAGCGCGTACACGATGTCGGCGTCGATGTGGTACTGGGCGGTGCCGGCGGCGTAGTAGGCCGAGGCCTCCTCGCCGTTGACCGTGCGCCAGGGGAACAGGGCCCCGCTCTGGGCCAGCTCGGCGGCCCGGCGTCGGGCGGCGGGCAGCATGTTGTAGCGGAACCTCAGCGCACTGCGGGCCATCTGCGGCGAGGTGTAGGTGAGGAACGGCAGCACGTAGATCTCGGTGTCCCAGAAGTAGTGCCCGCTGTAGCCCGACCCGGTCACCCCCTTGGCCGGTACGCCGGACTGCTCGGCCCGGGCGGCCGCCTGCGCCACCTGGAACAGGTTCCAGCGGATCGCCTGCTGCAGCGCGGGCTGGCCGTGCACCACGACATCGGAGCGGTCCCAGTACGCGTCCAGCCAGCTGCGCTGGGCGGCGAACTCCGCATCGAGGCCGTACTCCAGCACCCGGTCCAGGGTGCGGCGGCAGCGGTCGACGAGCTCGCGGGTCGGTACGCCCCGGGAGGTGTGGTACGCCACGGTCTTGGTCACCTTGATCGGCTGCCCGGCCTTGGCCTGCACCCGGTACACCATCTTGGCCGTGTCTTCCTCGGCGCTGGTGAAGACCCGGTATGGGTTGTTGGTGATGATGTCGTGGTCGCTGCCGACGGCGATGGTCATCCGGGAGTTGACGCAGCGCCAGCCCTGGATGATGCGCCGGTCGAGCCACCAGTGGCTCTGCGGCTCCAGCACGCGGTCGTCGAAGGCCTCCGCCTTGCGCGGGTCGGCGCCGGCCCCCATCGCGGCGCTCCGGACGTGGTACTCGTCGCGGCCGTCCTGCCGGTTGAGGGTCTGCGAGCTGATCACCACCGGCGCGTCGTCGTCCAGCATGGTGACCTCGAAGGTCATCACCGCGAGATGGCGCTGGGGAAGGGAGACCATCCGCTGGGAGGACACCTTCACCCGCTTGCCCCCCGGGGTCCGCCAGATGATCTCCCGGCGCAGCACCCCGTCCCGGAAGTCCATGGTCCGCTCGTAGTGCTCCAGGTCGGCGACGCTGAGCAGCATGGGCTCGTCGTCGACGTAGAGCTTCATGGTCTTGTTGTCGGGGACGTTGACGATCGTCTGGCCGGTGCGGGCGAAGCCGAACGCCTCCTCCGCGTGCCGGATCGGCCAGATCTCGTGGAAGCCGTTGATGAAGGTGCCGTGGGAGTGGGTCTCGCGACCCTCCTCGACGTTGCCGCGCAGGCCCAGGTAGCCGTTACCGACCGCGAACAGGGTCTCGGTCAACCCGAGGTCGTCGTGGCGGTACTCGGCCTCGGTCAGCGCCCACTCGTCGATCGGGAACCGCAACCGGTCCAGTGGGTCGCTGACGGCGATCGGGTCGTCCGGTCCGGGAAGCAGCATCACTCCACCAGCTCAGCGAGATCAGCCACCACCACGTCGGCCCCCGACTCGAGCAGCCGGTCGGCTCCGACACCGCGGTCGACCCCCACCACCAGCCCGAACTGACCGGCCCGGCCGGCCGCAACTCCGGACAGCGCGTCCTCGAAGACGACCGCCCGGTCCCTGGCCACGCCGAGCTGCTCCGCCGCGTACGCGAAGGTGTCGGGGGCCGGCTTGCCGGGCAGGTGCTCCCGGGCGGCGACGTTGCCGTCGACCACCACCGGGAACCGTTCGGCCAGGCCGGCCGCTTCCAGCACTGGCGGGGTGTTGCGCGAGGACGAGACCACAGCCATCTTGGTACCCCGGCCGGCCAGGTGGTCAAGCAACTGCACCGAGCCGGGGAAGGGCAGCACGCCCTCGTCACGCAGCACCGCGTTGAAGAACTCGTTCTTCCGGTTGCCCAGGCCGCAGACCGTCTCCGTCTCCGGGCCGTCGCCGGGGTCGCCCTCGGGCAGCGTGATGCCGCGGGACTCCAGGAACGAGCGCACGCCGTCGTAGCGCGGCTTTCCATCGATGTAGGCGAAGTAGTCAGCTACGACGTAGGGCTGGTCGACGAACCCCCGCTTGGTCAAGAAGTCGGTGAAGAGCGCCTGCCAGGCCCGCATGTGGACCTCGGCAGTGGGGGTGAGCACGCCGTCAAGATCGAACAGCGCCGCGTCGTAGTGGTCCCAGTTCACGTAGACCAAGCCTACGACCATCCGCGCCCTCAACACGCCGGATGACACATGTTCGCCGTGCGCGGAAACAGATGCCATTCGCGGTGACCGGGCATAGATTCCGAAGCGTGGGGAACCCCTTCGACGCGGATCCGATTCTTGTCGAGGTAGTACGCAACTCCTACGTGGAGAGCGTGCACCGCGGCCGGGTCGCGATCACCGACCCCGCCGGCCGGCTGGTCAGCTCGGTCGGCGGCGAGTTCGCGCCGATGTACCCGCGCAGCGCCCTGAAGCCGCTGCAGGCGGTGGGGATGCTGCGGGCCGGACTCGGCCTCACCGGCGAGCACCTCGCGCTGGTCTGTGCGTCGCATTCCGGCGAGCCGATCCACGTCGACGGCGTGCGGGCGATCCTGGCCCAGGGTGGACTGGACGAGTCGGTGCTGCAGGTCCCGCCCGACTGGCCGCTGGACGAGGCCGCGCGGGAGACCTGGATCCGCGACGGACGGCCCAAGGCGCCGATCGCCATGAACTGCTCGGGCAAGCACGCCGGGATGATCCGGACCGCCCAGCTCCGCGGCGACGATCTGGCGACCTACCGCGACCCGGACCACCCGGTGCAGCTGGCGATCGTGCAGGCGATCGACGACCTCGCGCACGAGCAG